>JAZSCI010000144.1:0-1952 GCA_045602865.1 Acutalibacteraceae bacterium | reverse complement strand
CTGGAAGGTATGGGGGGTGCAGCCTTTGATGGTTGTACATCTCTTAAGTCTATCGTAATTCCTGACAAAATGGATATGATATATTACTATGCTTTCCGTAATTGTACCTCTCTTCAGTCTGTAACAATTCCTGTTGGCGTAGATGAGATTTATTATGATGCCTTCAAAGGCTGTACAGCGCTTAAATATGTTTTCTACGGCGGAACAGAGGAGCAATGGTCAGCTATTGAATTCAAGGAGGACAATTCCTGCCTGAAAGGTGCAAAAATCCATTACGGTTCAACCGGTCATACAGGAGAGGATTGGGTAGTAACTCTGGCGCCCGGTTGTGAAACAGAAGGTACCAGAAAGATGATCTGTACCACCTGCGGTGATACTGTAACAGAAACAATTCCTGCAACGGGACATAGCTATGTGGACAATGTTTGTACCCTGTGTAATTACAGTGATATATGGAGTTATGAAATAATTGTCGGTGGTGCCGTTATAAATAAATATATAGGTACTGATACCGAGGTTGTAATTCCGGATACCTTAATGGGAAGACCGGTTACAACCATAGGAGATTTTGCCTTCTATAATCGCACAGATATCACATCAGTTACATTCCCGGATAGTATTGTAAGTATTGGTAGGCAAAGCTTTGAAAATTGTACAGGACTTAAGGATGTTCAGGTTCCTGATTCTGTAGCGGATATAGGACCGAGAGCATTCTGGGGATGTTCTGCACTTGAAACAGTTGAGCTCCCGTATAATCTCGCAACCTTAGGCGGTTCAGCATTTGCTAAGTGCACTTTACTGTCTTCTATTGTTCTTCCCGAAGGATTATCCGTTATTGAAGGAAATACATTCTGGGCGTGTACCAACCTGATGTCAGTCACAATTCCTGATAGCGTAACGAGTATCGGAGATTCAGCCTTTAAAGAATGCGAAAATCTTAAATCGGTTATAATTCCTGATGGTGTAACAAAAATATCAGAAGCTACCTTTTCTGGTTGCTACACCCTTATCTCTGTGGTAATTCCTGCTACTGTGACAAGTATAGAAAATAATGCTTTTTTTGACTGCCTTGATCTTAAATATGTATTCTATGCAGGTACAGAGAATGAGTGGAATGGTATAGTGCTTAAGGCTTCGGGTAACGAGCGTCTTGATTATGCAAAAATTCATTACAACACAACCGATCACATATACGAATATAAGTTTGATGTTCCGCCTACTTGTAGCGTTGATGGCGTGAAGCATAAGGAATGTACCGTGTGCGGATATAAGCTTGGATCGGAAATTGCCGTATCACCCGGACACATCTATTCTGATGAGTGGACAATAGATATAGCGCCTACCTGTACAGAGGCAGGAAGCAAATCCCACCATTGTACTTTGTGTGAGGATAAAAAAGATGTAACGGTAATCGAAGCTACGGGACATAGCTACGGTGAGTGGATTGTAGCAGTTAAGCCCACCTGCACCGATGAGGGCGCACAAGAAAAAACCTGCTCTCTTTGCGATGATGTGGTTACGGAGTCCTTAGAAGCTACCGGACACAACTATTCAGAGGAATGGATAATAGATGTAAAGCCCACCTGCACGGAGTCGGGAAGTAAGTCCCGACATTGTACAGTATGCGATGACAAGACCGATATTACCTCTGTTGAGCCTGAAGGACACAGCTACGGTGAATGGAGTGTGGATACAGAGTCAACCTGTACTGGGGACGGCTCAATGAGTCAGACCTGTACTGTCTGCGGTTATGTGTTTACGGAAACAGTTCCTGCTTTAGGTCACGATTATTCCTCGGAATGGACAATAGATGTTGAACCCACTTGTACCGAGGAGGGAAGTAAGTCCCGCCATTGTAAGGTGTGTGGGGAAAAGACCGATATTACCTCTGTTGAGCCTGAAGGACACAGCTATTCAGGGGAGTGGACTATTGATGTAGCACCTACGTGTAT
>JAZSCI010000143.1:0-8900 GCA_045602865.1 Acutalibacteraceae bacterium | reverse complement strand
TGTAGCACCTGTACCACCGTTGAAGATTGAGTTGTCATCGAACCATACTGCCTCGATTTCACCCTCTGCAATCTCACCCATACCAACTGCACGGAGCATTTCCTTGACATCAGCAGTATTTCCATCAGCAACATTTGCAGTAAGATCTGTACCATTGATACCCTTACGAGCGCTCTTCTTAAGAGCAGAAGCACTTGAAAGGTATGCAGCTGCAACCTCAACCTTGTATGTGCCGTGGTTATCTGTATGATGAACAATGGGAACCTGCTTGAGGAGAGCATTTGCGCCGAAGGTTGATGCATCATTGATATAAGTATCAACAATGTAAGACTTAATAATCTTGTTTGCAGAATCTCTTACTGTAACAACAAGGATACCTGTATTAGGTCCGCAAGCTGACATAAGGTCGAAGCCTGTACCTGTGTAGCTGAAGGATCTTGTGTCACTTCTCTTTGCAGAGCTTGTGACTGTGGTTGTATATGCAGTGCCGTGGGAGAAGGTGTTTGCTCCTGTAGCATAGCTGCTGTCATAGCCGTAAACATCGGAGTCAGATGAAAGATCCTGACCTGAGCCCACTGCAGAACCGGTTGTAGTCCAATCAGTATTGCCCTCCTTGGCAATAGTTGAAACACTTGTTTCCTCAAAGTATACATTGGAAGCGGGAACAACCTCGATTTTGAAAAAGTCATATTCGCCACTGTCACGCTTGATGAGAACTCGGCTTGATTCTGCCATATCAGTGGGATCAGCACTGTAAATAAGATTCTGGTCGCCTTCCTGAATTGCAACGCTTCCGTTTTCAGAAACCTTTTCGTAGTTATTCACATCATGTACCTTGAACTCATCGCTGACAGCACAAAGTGTACCGTTAACATCCGTATCAAGCATATCAACACCGTAGTCGAGTACGTATGTATATGTGGGAATATTTACGTAGTCAGCAGGAAGCTGCTTAAATTTATCGTTAATTCCCATTTTCTCGTCATTCTGATAAAGAGCTGATGTTGTCAAATTGCTGACAGGCACATGATTAAGATCAATCTCATC
Organism: Acutalibacteraceae bacterium; assembly: GCA_045602865.1. Taxonomy (GTDB): domain Bacteria; phylum Bacillota; class Clostridia; order Oscillospirales; family Acutalibacteraceae; genus DTU089. The sequence goes on along the minus strand of JAZSCI010000143.1, from coordinate 7,853 downwards.
ATTGGGAAGAACACCTGTAAATCTGATACGAAGCTTATTACCTGTCTTACCCTTTGAAATATATTGGCTTGAATAGTCATAGCCCTTAACCGTAAGGAGTTCAGGATTATCCTCATCCCAGTCACAGGTTACACCGGTAGCATCTGTTGCTGTATCAGAGAAGGAGAAACGTCCGATACTGTCGAATTTACCCTCAACAAATTTAACCTCAGGGCTTGAACCTGCAGGAATAATAAATGTATCGGTTAATTCCTGACGAAGAATTGAGCCTGCATCAAGGTTAGCAAGACCTACCGCGGTATTCTGCGCAACCTCCTTTGTGGTTACTGTACCGAAATCAATATAAGTATCAAGGGTACAAGATGCAAGGTTGATGAAATAGTCAACGCCGTCGATGCTCTCACCGCCAAGATTTGACATTTTCGATGCAGCGGCATACATTGTGGAAACCGCTTCCATATAGGTCTTTTTGTTGAATCCGCTTACAGATGCCTGACCTGTCATAACAGAATAAATAAATGCGCCGTTTTTCTTTGCTGTAAGTGCCTTTCCTATAACGGCATCTGCAGCTGATGCTGTTGCAGAGTTGGAATCAGCACCGGGAATACCGTCAGACAAAAAGATAACAACAACGTTTCTGTCACCGGTTGCCTTGTAGTCTACACCGGAGCCGGAAATAATACCATTTACATAGTCCATTTCAATACCGCTGTTATTGGTCTGCTCCGTGGTCGTAAGACCATTCACAAGATTTTTTACAGTATCCTTCTGGCTTGTGCCGAAGAAGGCATTTGTGTAACCGCTTTGTACAAATGTACCGGAATTGTTATAGAAGCCGCTGGATGCATCTGCACCGTATTTTACGAGAGCGATTCTGTTATCGGGATTCTGTGCTGCAATATCATCAATAAGATCATTTGCAACAGTTTTTATTGTACCGAGACGGGTGTATGTGCCACCCTCATCTGCCGCTTCATCAAAACGATAGTGAACACCTGTGTAGACACTTTCTTTTCTTCTGGTACCGTTAGATGTTTTTGTTGAATAGTCGGATTCGTTTTCTCCGCTTTCAATCCATGCCTTCCACTCTGCCTGGGTTCTTTTTACTATTGTGGTATGATCCTGTACGCAATAATAGTAACCATCATCAGCGATATAATATACATAATATTTTTGACGCATACTGGTTATAATACCCCAAGTTTTATTAAGTTCAGTCGTATTTACACCCATATAAACTTTATAATATTTTCCGTCGGTATGTTTAATATAGATGTCCTCTTCAGGGTTAGACAAGCCGTAGCCGTTAATACCCTGACCACGGTCATCTGATGTATCAGATTCAACAGAAAGGGAGCTAACAGCAAGATCGCCGTTATACTCAATAAGAGCTGTTGAACCCGCACTTGCCATAGATGAAGATGTATCTGCAACAAGGATGTAGTCAGTAGGTCTTTCACCTACATACTGGTAGTGGTTAGGTGAAATAGCGTAGGTTTCAAGGTCAATGGTATATGTACCATCCGCCTGAAGCTCCGCATTAAAGCCTGTATACACACGGCTTTCGTAGGTAGAAGCTGCACCATCGGTTACACGTCTGTAAATCTGGAATGCACCATCGGGATAAGCCTGAGACTTACCTTCCTCTACAGGGGGAACACCGCTACCACCTGTAAGTGCAGATCCGAGAGCATTACAATGGATTGTACCGGGAGTCTCTGTAAGACCGATGAAAATAGGTGCTGTATTTACATTTGCTGCGTAGTAATTATTTGCATTTGTGTTGTAGGTAGCATTAAGACCATCGTTACACCACAGATATGCACCGCCAAGGGAGAAATAGAAGTAACCGTTACCTGCCTCCAGCTGACCAACATCTATCTTGGTTTCAAGTGCATTATAAGATGCATTGGGAAGCATTGATATGGTTTTATCGTTAAAATAAAAGCTGTTACAATCAGCAAAGTATGTTTCGGTGGTTTTTATGCTGTATGTAGTACCACCGGTGTTTGTGAATGTCCAACGAACACCCTCAACATCATCCTTTTCACTATTATCAAGGTAAAGGATATCTCTGTCGTATGTGTTGCCGAGAGCATCCTGTTTACCTGTCTTGAGGATGGTGTATTCCGTAATGGGGTGACCTACCATACCGTCATAGCCACGGATAAGGCTTGCCTCACTCTTAGAGAGCTTATGTCCCTTGAAGTTACCGTCAGCATCAAATGCGTAAAGAATTTTCTTCTGTGTAACGGGGTCTTCTTCATCAGACTCGTAAACAACAAGGTACTCCTCACCATTTATAATATCAGCGTTACTGTTAACTCTCTCGTAATAAATACTGTTTTCGGGCTCTGCCTTTTCAATCTCCATAAGAGCATAAGGGTCAAGCTCCCAGATAACATCTACGGGATGGTTACAGTTACCTGTAAGTGTACCTGCTTCTGTAAGATATTTATTGGAGGCACTTTCAAATGTGATATAAATCTTGTCTTCAATAACGCAAAGTCCCTCAGACATGGGCATCATATCGTGGCTGCTAAAGCTCTGAATATCATGAGCCTTGATATCTCTTGTGCCCGTAGCAGTATCAATTGTTACAGACTTTGTACCGGGAATTGAAAGGTCGATACTTGCAATAATAAGCTGGCTATAGGGATTCATACCACCGAGAGAAACAGATGTTGTTCCTTCACCTGTACCGAAAGAACAGCTAAGATAAAGCTTACCGTTATCAACAACGGCGTACTGAACATCTTTTATAGTATTGTTAAGTCCGATAGCGTATGAGGGATTACCCTGGCAATCGGTTGCGGAAGAAGCACCTATAAGGTTGTTCCACTCCTCGATAGAGGAATCACCCTTAAGCTCATAACCGAAAACCATTGAGTTGTAAGCATCGTTGGCAGGAACAGAGTAGTCTGTAGCGGCAACGGAAACACCGAGAATCTTAACGCCGGGATCGTAGAAGTTACCTGTCCAAAGAACACCGTCGTCATAACAAACGTATGCAGTATAAGCTGTTTTATCGCCGTCATCAACAGAGCCTACCTCGGTGAAAACGCACTCACCTGCAAGCTGAATAACTGTATGGGTATTAACCTGTGCATTCTCAAGAGCAGAAATGGGAGCATAAGCAATCTTTCTGTCCGCGTCTCCGCAAGCATAGTAAATATTGTGCTCAGAAACCGCAATACCACCACCGTGGTCTGTATTTGCAGTACCGTCAAGGTTAAGGAAAGAGAACATTGCAACAAAGTTACCTGTTGCAGCATCAAGAGCAAAAACCTTACTTGACTGTACAGTCTCACCATCAGCTGCATTGTGATATGCAGTAACAAGCATCCAGTCTCTCGGAGCATAATATGTCATACCCTGAATAACGTAATCCTGTGCAGGATCAAGTCCGGGAATAACAATATTTGTAGGACGGCTTGCGCCATCAAGAAACTGTGCTGCATAGTTATTGTACGTATTGTCGCGTGTACCTGAATCGACAATCTGCGTCTGTGTAACGCCGTCAATTGCAGCGCTTGCATCGAGCTTAAGATAAGGGAAGCTGATGCTGAAGCTTGTCACAAGCATTATTGCTGTAAGCACTAATGAAAGGACTCTTCTGGATTTTTTCATTCTAATTACCTCCATAGTAATTTTTTTAATTTATATAAAATAAATTTTTACAATATTAAATGCGGAACATACTGCCGCTATCGAAAGGGAACACATCCTGAGGGGTACCTCTGTTCAGAATGAGGAAAATATAACGAACATTCAAAACATCTGAAGTAACGCGAAGCCTTACCCCTCTCCCTTATAAAGCCTCACCAGTTCTTCTGCTTTTTTGCAGATGTATCGGGGAACTTTATCAAAGGAGCCGGTTTCTGCCATAGTAACTGCCGCGCATACATCACAGATGCTTCGCATATTGCAGCCCTTGCACTCCGCGGGAAGAATTATATTTTCCCTTTCCCTGCGAATACTTTCCCAGGCATCGGTAAAGCCTGACTTATCAATATCCGCCGAGGGGGTTGTCATCATACCGCAGGGAGTCATAATACCATCCTTCGTAACCCAGAAGGTACTTTTTCCTGCTCTGCAGTTGATTCTTTCGCCGCATTCCTCATTTGTTTCGGGAATTGTGTCTTTAAGAGAAAGATTTTTAATGTATTCGGGGAATTTATCTCCGAAGCCGTTTTTCTGCCATCGGAAATGGACTTGTGCCGCTTCCTCCGGGCTCAACCTGTCAATGGTACTATTGTCACCTCTCCTTACAGGGGGGAACAAATACGTAACCGGTCTCAGGGACACTCCCAACTCACGGGCAAAATTATCTGCGGGAATCAGGTCATCCTTATTGACAGGCGTAACTGTGTAATTCAATCTTATATTAATGCCTCGGGAATGTAATTCCTTTATGGCTTTAATAACCTTTTCATAAGCACCCTCGTTACCGCACAAATCCTTATAAACCTGCGGCGACATTCCGTAGAGGGTGATATTGACTCTCTGGGGCGGCATTGATGAAAAAAGCTCTATAATCTCATCATTTATCAAGGTGCCGTTTGTGTTTACCGACACCATAAGCCCCATTTTCTTGTACTCTGAATAGAGCTTGGGGAAATCCTCACGAATCATAGGCTCACCGCCTGTAAGCAGAAGCTGAAGCATTCCTTTTTCCTTTGCTTCTCTTCCCAGAGAAAGCCACCATTCCGTGTCCTTCTCTCCGGCTCTGAGCTGACTGCAGGATTTTCCGTGTATATAGCACATTTTGCAATCAAGGGTGCAGCGGGATGTAAGCTCAAAGCTTCCCATAAGGGGGATGCCCTGCTGCCCTGCCTTTGCAAAAAGCCGCATCATAAAGAAATCGTATTTACTGTTAATTCGTATCCACTCTTTTCATAGCCTGCAAAAGCGCCCTTACGGCACCTTCATCAGGAGTACACCGAAGCCTGTATACGGGTACGCTTGAAAGCATTTCACCCAACAACGCCACTGTACGATTGGTCTCCCCGGGAGCGAGATAATCAAGGAGAAGATTTTTCATAAGCCCTCTCACCGCTTCAAATCCCGTAAGCCTTTCTGCTCTGTTTTCAGCAGACTGCTCCAACAGAACTATAGCTCCGAGAGGAAGCCGCGCCTTGTGACAAATACCACTTGTACCGCAGAAGGGTACACCGTGTACATACACGCCCTTTTCATCAACGGTTACGCCTGATTTGTCACCATTCACCACAAAAGCACCCATATATTTTTCCCAAAGGGCTGCTTGTGTACTCTTTCCCACACCGCTTTCTGCAGTGAAGATTATACCCTTTCCCTCATACTCAATAAACGAGGAATGAAAGAGAAGCGCTCTGTGGGGTAAGAGAAGCTGACCGAGTCCGATTGAGCTCCATAAATAGCGGTCATCTGTCATTGTGCGATAGCTGATGTGGGTGAAAAAACAATCTGCACTATTACTGTCGGAAATACTGTAACGAAGCAAGGCACCTTCACGGGTTCCCATAGGGGTAAAACGGTAAACCACATCCCCCTCGCAGGCAACACGGACTCCCTTGGGAGACACTTTTCCGCCCTCCATTGAAGGAAGTCTTTCCCCTACTTGACAAGAAACGGCTACCAAAGCATTTTCACCGGAAACCTCATACTCCTTCCACAGGGGAAAATCCTCTGAAAGTCCAGGTAAATCAACGGATATTACTTTTTCACACAAAGAGTAAAATTTTCGCATAAGAACACTTATCCACTATCTATATTCTTTATGATTATACAACTGTAAAAAAAGAATGTCAAGAAATCAAAAAAAATTTCTTTTATTTAATAAAAATTTTATAAGGCTGTGACATTTTTGGCACAATTCAAACCGCTTTTATGCGTTTTTTTGCAAAAATATAATAGGCTATTGAATTTCGTGGTATTAGTGTGATAAAATATAAAAAAATTCAGGAGGTCACAAAAATGACAAAATTTTCTATCCGACAGGGATATGTAATACACAATATTGCAGGAGATATCTTTGCAATTTCCGTTACAGAGCATAATTCCGATAATATGATACTCCTGAACCCCGTGAGTGAGTACCTCTGGCATCTTTTAGAAAGCCCGAAAACGCTTACGGAATTAGCAGAAGAGCTTGTAAAGACTTATGATATAGATATGGAAACTGCCCTGACAGATGTTGCAGAGCTTCTTGACTCATTCAAAAAAATGGATGTGCTTATTGAGGATTAACAGTTTTCAGTAAATATCTGTCAGAAATTCTGCACAAGTGTTGCGGCTCACGAGAAATCAGCAGGATGGCGCATTTTTGACGGTTTACGGACAGTCTAAACGGCGGTGACCAAAAGGTCCCCGCCGTTAACTTTTTTGTATTTAAATTCTTATTTCTTAGCCTTGCGCTCTGCGATTTCGGCAACCATTTCTGCCTGTCTCTTTTCTGTAACCTTGTAGAAGAACATAGGAACAGCACAAGCAAACATACTGATAACACCTGAAAGAACAAGCATATTCCAGAGTGTGTTTGCACCCTCAGCAGAAATGAAGCCTGTTTCAGAGTTGATTCCTGCAGCAGAGAAGGAAATAACACCGATAAATGCACCAACAGCCATACCGATTTTGTTGATAAGAGTCTGCATTGCAAAGCAGATACCCTCACCGCGCTCACCTGTTTTCCACTCAAGGTAGTCAACGGTGTCACCGATCATAGCATAAGTGATAATGTTATTTACACCCTGAGGAATACCGAGAAGCACAAGACCGATTGCGGCAATAACAAGCTTCCAGGGAGCATCATAGCCAACAAAGTACATAATTGCCATTACAATGCCGCCGAAAAGGTGTACTGCAACATAAGCCCACTTCTTTGTGAATTTCTTTGACATCCAGGGAACAAGAATTGATGCCACAAGTCCGCCGGGAACTACAAGCAGAGTAATAAGGCTATACATACCTTCATTCTGAAGAACATACTTTGCGAAATAAAGACCGCCTGTGTATGTATAAACCATTCTTGCACCGCCGAAAATACCTGAAAGAACGATAAGAAGAAGCTGGTCGTTCTTGAAAAGAAGCTTAAGGTTGTGTCCGAAGCTGGGAGGATTGTCATCAGCTGTGAAACGCTCCTTGGTGTGCTTGAAGCCATAGAAGAACATAGGAACCGCCGCAACTACAAGAACAACAGCAGCAATAAAATATGTCCACTTAAGCGTACCTGCATTAGCACTCTCAAGACCTGCCTTAACAGTACCTACAAAGCTTTGTGCTGTCTCAGCATCAACACCCTTATCTGCCATAATAGCGGAAATGTCAGCATCGGTATATTTATACTTAGCTGTGACAGCGCCTGTGATAATAGGAATAAACACTGTAACAATACCTGCACCGAGTGTACAGAGAAGACGAGTGATTGTAAGCATATTTCCACGAACAACGGTATCGTTTGTCATACATGTGGAAAGTCCCCAATAGGGTACATCAGCAATTGTATATGCCACAGACCAGATAACATAAATAATACCAACAATAATAAATGTAGAGGTTGCCTTCTCCCGGAAAACAGGAAGGAAGCAGGCTATTGTCATTACGGCAATAGGAATTGCCATCCATTTAAGGTAAGGTCTGCACTTACCCCATTTAGTTCTTGTTTTATCAACAACACTACCCATAATAGGATCGTTGAAAGCATCAAAAATACGGGTACCGAGCATAAGCCAGGCAACTGCCATTGAACCGGTAACTGAGCCGATTGTAACACCCTCTGCACCGAAAAGAAGTGCATCTGTGAGGAAAATGGTGAGATATGAACCGATAATGGTACATATAAAGTTTTGTCCGAAGCCTGCAATACCGTATGC
>JAZSCI010000142.1:0-2978 GCA_045602865.1 Acutalibacteraceae bacterium | reverse complement strand
ATCCTATGAGTTCTATCAGAACAAAGAGGATTTCAACCATTGCTTCGAGTATGTTGATTACTCCGATGACATTTATGTAGGCTACAGATATTTTGAAACATTTAAAAAGGATGATGTGCTCTATCCCTTCGGCTTTGGCTTAGGCTACGGCAGCTTTGAAAGGAAGCTTCTGGAGGCTTCTGTGGGCACCGACTCGCTCACTCTCGTTGTCGAAACAAAAAACACATCCAAAATGCAATCAAAGGATGTTTTACAGATATATGCTTCACAGCCTCAGGGTGTATTGGGAAAGCCTGCCCATATTCTCTGTGACTTTGAAAAGACAGAAAAGCTTTCCCCCGAAGAAACACAGACACTTACCTTTGAAATCCCGTTTTACAGTCTTGCTTCCTACGACTCAGAGGGTAAAACAGGCAATCCTTCTTCCTATGTGCTTGAGGCAGGAGAATACACCATCCTCATTGGCGCAAATGCCCGTGACACAGAAAAGGTATTTTCCTTTACCATAAATGAAACTATGGTACTTCAGAGGCTCTCACAAAATTCTGCGCCCCTTTCACCCTTTAAGGTTCTGACACCTCGCATTACAGACGGCGTTATTTCTCCCGTTTATGAGGATGTCCACCTTTCAAAGGAAAATATGAAGGAAAAGATTCTGTCAGGTCTTCCTGCAGATTATGGTTATATTGGTGACTGCGGATATACCCTTTCCGATGTAAAAGAAGGAAAAATCACCTTAGAAGCATTTATTTCGCAGCTTTCACCCACAGAGCTTGAGGCAATTTCCCGAGGTGATTACACAATGGACAGCTCTCTGGGTAATCCCGGAAATGCGGGTGCAATGGGCGGTGTTACCGAGTCACTTCGCAAAAAAGGTGTGTCACCTCTTATAACAACCGATGGTCCTTCCGGAATAAGAATAAAAGCATATTGCTCACTTCTTCCTATCGGGGTATCCCTTGCATCAACATGGAACAAAAACCTTGCCTATAACGTATACGAAAAAGTCGGCAAGGAAATGAAAGAGAAGGGCTCTGACATACTTCTTGCTCCGGGTATGAATATTCACAGAAATCCCCTTTGCGGAAGAAACTTCGAGTATTACTCCGAGGATCCCCTCCTTACAGGAAAAATTGCCGCGGCAGTAGTAAAGGGTGTACAGAGCAATGGCGTAGCGGCTTGTCCCAAGCACTTTGCTTGTAACAACCAGGAAACTAACAGAAACAAAACAGATTCCCGACTCTCAGAGAGAGCCTTGAGAGAGATTTATCTAAAAGGCTTTGAAATCTGTGTAAGAGAGGCTTCTCCTCTTACCATAATGACCTCTTACAACAAAATTAATGGTGTATGGGGACATTACAATTACAACCTCTGTACTGAAATACTTCGCAGAGAATGGGGCTTCGGCGGTCTTGTTATGACAGACTGGTGGATGCAATACACCGAAAGTCCCGAATTCCCTCAGCTCAAGGACAATGCTTACCGCGTACGCGCAGGTGTAGATGTACTGATGCCCGGCGGCAAAAGAACCGGCAAAAAGAAGCCTGACGGAACATTACTGAAAACCTTCGGAAAGCCTGATGGAATCACCCTTGGTGAGCTTCAGCAAACTGCGGCGCGAGTTATAAAGGTGGTTATGGCAATAAAGTAAGCATCTAAACTACAGAACTGCCAAAAATATATAATAAAAATCAGCTATTGTGTTCTACCGAATACAATAGCTGATTTTATTTTGTTTATTCTACTGATTTAAGGGATTCAACCATACTGATTTTCTTGAGCTTGAAGTGCATCATTACATTAACAAGCACAGCAAACAGCAGTGTCAGAACAGCCGCCATCACAAAGCTCAGAACCTTGAGATCCGTACTGAAGGTAAGCGTATCTATATCAACAATACCTACAACGATTATATTCAAGGGGATTCCCAGAAGCAAGCCTGCCACGACACCCATAATTGTGAGTATAACATTTTCACGATAGATATACGATGAAACCTCACCATCATAGAAGCCAAGCACCTTAAGTGTAGCAAGTTCACGGATTCTCTCGTTAACATTGATATTGTTAAGGTTATAGAGAACAACGATGGCAAGTGCCATTGCAGCAAACATAAACACAAGAATAACGACATTGAGAGTGTTTACTATATTATTGAAGTTGTTAATAACAACAGAGGTAAATACTGAACCGTTAACCCCATTCAAATCGTTTATAGCGCCCTCAAGGAAGGTTTTTTCTTCAGTTGTCATACCATCCTTTATCTGACAGAACAGGTAGTTGAATTCAAGTGATGTTCCTGTCACCATATTATAATAATACGGAGTCATATAAACATAGTGGAATGCATAGTTATCGGTTATACCGGTAACAACAACCTCATACTCAACTGTTATAGAACCCTCTGTCCAGGATATCTTAAGGGTATCGCCTATATCCGTATTTGTCTTTTTAGCAAGCTTCTTGGATATTACGGCGCCCTCATCGGTTATGGGTACATCCTTACCACTAAGACCAAGGTCTATAAATTGCTGGAGAGTTGCGGGATTCTCGGGAACAAGAACATCAATCTCAAGCTCATTATCAGATCTGTCAGAATAACCCTTACAAACCTTAAGATAACCAAGCATTGAACTTTCTATTCCGTCAAGAGCATTAATATCGGAAATGACCTGACTTCCGTCATAAGCAGCCTGTCCATCCTTGAGAACAACCTGAAGGTCATATTTTGCAATACCATCTTCCTCGCCATACTGGTTATCAATAACACCACCTATGGCATCACGAAGACCGAATGCGGCAAGAAGCAGAGCCGTACATCCTGCAATACCAACAACAGTTACGATAAAACGTTTTTTGTTTCTGAAGAGGTTTCTTACAGTAACCTTTGAAGTAAAGCTGAGCTTACTCCAGATGAAATTGATATTTTCAAGGAATACTCGTTTACCTGCTTTCGGGGGCTTGGGTCGCATAAGCAC
>JAZSCI010000141.1:0-5863 GCA_045602865.1 Acutalibacteraceae bacterium | reverse complement strand
AGACCGACATGGCTACGATCCGACTTCTGGCAAAGCTTTCAATTTTCTTTATGAGCTTTTTGGTTTTCGAGGGGGTAATAAAATTCGCTGCCTGCACGGCATCTAAAAGCAAACGAAGCTCTGCAAGCTCGAATTTTCTTTCTCCTATATGGTATCCGCCTCGGTTTTTTGAGCCTGAATGGATAATGTCCATTCCGTATTGCTTCAGGACCTCCAGGTCATTGTATATGGATTTTCTTTCAGCCTTTATGGGTGGCTGAACAGGGATTTTTTCCAATTCATCGCATATTTCTGTTGCCGCAAGAAAATGCTCATCATCTGTTTTCTCGTTTAATATATCGGCAATGTATAAAAGCTTCAGCTTAGCATTTTGTGTGCCTGCCATAGAAGTCCCGCCTTTCGTATTTATATATCTATATTACTATAAATGAGTGGTTTTGTAAATATGTCCGGAAAAGGAAGGGGATTTGTTGGTTTTGTAAGTAAATAAAATAGTTATATAAGCGGTTTTTGTATTTACAAAAAATAGTATTTGATGTATAATTATTATGTATTTTTATGTGAAAGTGCGGTGAGAATATGATTGGCTTGAAAATAGGTCTAGATATAGGTACGGGTTATGTTACGGCTGCCGTAGAGGGCAAAGGAGTTGTCCTTTCAGAGCCGGCGGTGCTTGCCCTTGAGCGTGAAACAGGGCTTGTTATAAATGCGGGCAAAAAAGCAGAAAAAATGACCGGCAGATGTCCTGATGCCATACAGCTTACGCGACCTTTACTTAACGGCGGTATAGCCGAGCTTGAAAGCAGTGAAAAGCTTATAAGAGCCTTTCTCGAACGCATTTGTAAAAATAAAATTTTTAAGCCTACAGTAGTAGCTACTATGCCTGTCGGGATAACCAATCTGGAAAAGAGGAATATTCTCGGTTGTATTCTTCGTGCGGGTGCAGGCAGAGCCGCACTTATTGAAGAGCCCTTGGCAACTGCTCTCGGTATCGGAATAATGACCGACAAGCCCTACGGAACAATGATTGTGAATGTTGGTGCCGGTACTACGGGAGTGGCAGTTGTTACAATGGGCAGTATAGCTGTTGCAAAGAGTGCTCCTGTGGGCGGAAACCGAATGGACAAGCTTATAAAGGATTACCTGAAAATTAACAGGGGTGTAAATGTAGGTAAGCTTACGGCTAAGGAGCTTAAGCACATTTTGGGCGGGGCTAAGCTTCGCAGGGAAACTATTGCCGCTGTTTCAAAGGGTAAGGATATGTCAGATGGTATGCCTCTTTTCTTTGAGGTTACTACCCAGGAAATAAACTTTGCCATTAGGGAGTGCATTGAAGAAATATGCAGTGTTGTGACTGATGTACTTGAGGTTACGCCACCTGAGCTTGTGAAGGATATTACCGATGATGGTATATTCCTTTGCGGAGGAGTATCAGAGCTTTACGGGCTTGATAAATACATATCCGAGGCAACGGGAATCAAAGTGAATATGCCCGGCAACAGAACGGATGCTGCAGCATTGGGTTGTCTCAGAGCACTTGAGGAGGATGGTTATCTGTCCTCTAACGGATATCCCTTTGTAACACTTGAAACACTGAATTTATGATTAAGGAGAAAACGAATGAAGCTTCTTGTTATAGACGGTAACTCCATTTTGAACAGAGCCTTCTATGGTGTACGGCTTCTCAGCACCGCAGACAGAAGGTATACAAACGGAATTTTCGGGTTTATGAATATTTTTCTTCATCTTCTTGAAGAGTATAAGCCTGACGGAGTAGCAGTCGCATTCGATGTGAAGGCACCTACCTTCCGACACAAAATGTATGATGAATATAAAGGTACGAGAAAGCCTGCTCCCGCAGAGCTTACAGAGCAGTTTGCTCCCCTTAAAGAGCTTCTCGCATATCTTGGCTATACGGTTATTGAAAAGCCGGGTTATGAGGCGGATGATATCCTGGGCACTCTTTCGGCTGCTTGTAAAGAGGATGATTTCTGCTATATCGCCACAGGGGACAGGGACAGCCTTCAGCTTGTTCGTAATAATGTAAATGTCCTTCTTGCAAGCACAAAGGCAGGAAAATCCACCACCATACTCCACGATTGCGAGAAAATACGTGAGGTGTACGGGGTTGAACCCCGACAGCTTATTGATATTAAGGCAATACAGGGAGATACATCCGATAATATTCCGGGTGTGGCAGGTATCGGTGAGAAAGGTGCGGCAGACTTAATACAACGCTTCGGCTCTCTTGAGTATATATATGAAAATCTTGAAACCATCGACATAAAGGCGGGTATCAGAGGGAAGCTTGAGGCATCAAAGGAAAATGCCTTCCTCAGTAAAAAACTTGGTGAAATATGCCTTGAAGCACCTATATGTACTGATTTATCCGAGTATCGTGTGAAGGCGCCTGATGTTGCAAAAGCAACAGAGCTTCTTGGTGCGTTGGAAATGAATAAAATTCTTTCACGGCTTAATTTCTCCGCAGATGAGCAGATTACAGAAAATTCCGCTACAATGGAATTATATGAAATTGCAGATTCTGATGCATTCCTTAAAGAATTGGAGAAAAGCGGAAAGGCGTTTTTCAAGGCGAAATATAATAATGGCGGCATAGAGTATATTCTTTTCAGAACCTTGTCGGGTGTTGCATTGGTTTACAATGCCGACTTCACTTTTATTTCATTTGTAACCGACTTTTTCGGTAATGACAAAATCGAAAAATATACAGATAACACAAAGGATTTGTACGGCTTCTGTCACAGTAGCGGTATTGAGTTGAAGAATATTGCCCTTGATGTTACTTTGGCGGCATATATTCTCAACCCCGATTCTGCTGATTACTCTGTAACTGCACTTGCCAGAAGTGCAAAGCTTCCTATGGTAAGGATTGAAACAGATACACTCAAAGAGTTTTATGAAGCAGAGCGAGCCTTTGTTGATGAAGCGGCTTTTCTTGAATCTCTTGCCTATAAGCTTGACGGAGCAATAAAAGAGAATCAACAGTCGGAGCTTCTTTATGATATTGAAATTCCTCTTGCCGGAGTTCTCGCTTCAATGGAGAAAACAGGCTTCTGTGTGGACAGAGAGGGACTTGAACAGTATAACGAGAAAATAGGAACAAGCCTTTCGGATAGTTTGAGGCGCATTTATGATATGGCAGGGTGTGAGTTTAATGTGAACTCACCAAAGCAGCTGGGCGAAGTGCTTTTCTCGGAGCAGGGACTTGCCTTGCCTCACGGCAAGAAAACCAAAACAGGTTATTCCACAAATGCAGAGGTTCTTGAGAGTATAAGGGACAAGCACCCCATTGTTAATGAAATTCTCAGCTACAGAGCCTTGACAAAGCTTAAATCTACCTATTGTGAAGGTCTTCTGAAGGTTATTGATAATGATGGCAGGATACATTCTACCCTCAACCAGACAGAAACGCGTACCGGCAGAATTTCATCCGCAGAGCCGAATCTCCAGAACATTCCCGTAAGAACGGAGCTTGGCAGAGAGCTGAGGCGCTTCTTTGTGGCGGAAGAAGGTTGTGTGCTTGTTGATGCGGACTATTCACAGATTGAGCTGAGGGTTCTTGCCTCCCTTGCAGGGGACAGTATAATGACAGAGGCTTTCCTGAGCGGCGCAGATATCCATTCAAAAACTGCATCACAGATTATGAATATACCTTTAGAGGATGTAACGTCTTCCGACAGAAGAAAGGCTAAGGCGGTCAATTTCGGAATAGTTTACGGAATGGGAGCCTATACACTTTCAAATGAAATAGGCGTCAGTGTAGGCGAAGCAGACAGATATATAAAGAGCTATCTTGCCAATTACAGCGGTATCGCCGCATTTATGGAGAATGCAAAAAGCTCTGCCCGTGAAAAGGGATATGCACAGACATATTTCGGCAGAAGGCGCTACCTTCCCGAGCTTCATGAGAAAAATGCAATAAGGAGAAGCTTCGGTGAACGTGTGGCTATGAATATGCCCGTTCAGGGAACGGCGGCTGATATAATAAAAATCGCTATGATAAGAGTGCATGAGAGATTGCAGCAGGAATATCCCGATGCCCGACTGATTATGCAGGTTCACGATGAACTGATAATAGAGGCTCCCGAAAAGGATGGAGAGGGTGTTGCGGCTTTGCTCAAGGATGTTATGGAAAACGCCTGTAAATTTGCCGTTCCTCTTACTGTTGAGGTTGCCTGCGGAAAGACATGGTACGATACAAAATGATAGATTACATTATTGTTCCGATGACTTGGGAGCATATTGAACAGATTTCGGAAATTGAAAGTATCAGTTTTTCCTTACCTTGGAGTATGGATGCCTTTAAAAGTGAGTTAACTAACCCTTATGCAAGATATTTTGTTGCCGTGGCAGAGGGGATTGTTGCAGGGTATATCGGTTGCCATTTTCTGCTGGGCGAAGGCTATATTACAAATGTAGCGGTAGCGCCGCCTTATCGGAGAATGGGTATAGGCGAAGCCCTCATAAGAGAATTGATAGCGTATTGCGAGAAAGAAAACGGGGATTTTGTTACTCTTGAGGTGCGAAGGAGTAATTCTTCAGCAATCTCACTTTATGAGAAGATAGGCTTCCGGGCTGTGGGCGAAAGGAAGAAATATTATTCCGCGCCCGAGGAGGATGCTCTTTTGATGACATTATTTTTTGAAAACGGAGATAACTTATGAAAATACTTGGAATAGAAAGCTCCTGCGATGAGACAGCCGCATCTGTGGTTGAGGACGGAAGAAGGGTGCTTTCCAATGTTGTGGCTTCTCAGGTTGAGGAGCACAAAATATATGGCGGTGTGGTGCCGGAAATAGCTTCCCGCAGACATACGGAAGCCATTTGCTCTGTGGTTGAGAAGGCTCTTTCCGATGCGGGGTGTGAGTTGAAGGATATTGATGCAGTGGCAGTTACCTACGCACCCGGACTTATAGGTGCGCTTCTGGTGGGCGTGAATTATGCAAAAGGTCTTGCTTATTCCTCGGGACTTCCCCTTGTGCCCGTTCATCACCTGAGGGGGCATATTGCTTCTAATTACATTTCCTGCGAAGACCTTGAGCCGCCGTTTCTTGCACTTATTGTGTCGGGTGGTCACAGTCATATCGTTAATGTAAAAAGCTATACCGATTATGAAATTATAGGCAGAACCCGTGATGATGCAGCAGGGGAGGCTATGGATAAGGCGGCAAGAACAGTAGGGCTTCCTTACCCCGGAGGAGTGAATCTTGACATAATTTCCGTAAACGGAGATGCTTATAAATACACCTTCCCGAAACCAAAGGTGGATGGTTCACCCTATGACTTCAGCTTTTCGGGGCTCAAAACCTATGTTGTTAATCTCGTACATAATGCGGAGCAGAGAGGTGAAGAAATCCGCGCAGAGGATTTAGGTGCATCCTTTATCAGAGCTGTAACGGATCTGCTTATTGATCATACACTTGCGGCGGCAAAGGAGCTGGGCTCGAAAAAGCTTGTACTTGCAGGCGGTGTTTCTGCCAACTCCCGTTTACGCAGGGTGATGAAGGAAAAGTGCGAGTGTGAAGGCATAAAGCTTTACACACCTGAGCTGAAATATTGTGGTGACAATGCGGCTATGATTGCATCGCAAGGTTATTTTGAATTTAAGTATAATGCTGAGAAAAAAACGGTAGATACTCTCACTCTCAATGCTGTTGCTACAAAATCGGTTGAAGAAGGTTAAGTGCTGCAAAAAAGTAGCATTATTAGGTAAACATCATTTAACTTTAACAGTTTTTTTGGTGTATGTTTGGTGAATATGATAATATAAATTTATTGACATATGTGATATAATACTGATGTATAAATATGTAAATTCGATTTGGAGGAATTACAATGAAAA
>JAZSCI010000140.1:0-1577 GCA_045602865.1 Acutalibacteraceae bacterium | reverse complement strand
GTACCTGCATCAGGAGTTGTTGCTGTACCAGCATTGGGAGTTGTAGCAGTACCTGCATCGGGAGTTGTTGCAGTGCCTTCGTTGCCTACAGTACCTTCAGTAGCTGTCTGGCCTTTTGCAAGGAAAACAACAGAAGCGATGGAAACTGCGTTGCTTGTTACGATTGTGAAGAAAAGTGCTATACTGAGAATTATAGCAACAACCTTCATATCTGAATTTTTCATTGGTATAATACCCCTTTCACTTGTGACATTTTAATACATAATCACACATTTTTTTAGTACTTTAAGATTACCCTAAATAACGAAAAAAGTCAAGTATATTTTCTTTCAAAAATATAAACTTGACCTATTTTCGTTAAAAATGCTAAAATTTACTGCATTTTTTGTGTATTCCATATATTAACGGCATATTCGTTTATAGCACGGTCTGCCGCAAATCTGCCTGACAAAGCAATATTCATAAGAGACATACGATTCCATTTTTCTTTATCGCGGAAGGTTTTGCTTACGAGCTTCTGCGCGCGCTGATAATCGGCAAAATCAGCAAGAACCATAAAGGGATCGTGATGAATGATTGTGCGGGAAATATCCGAGAAATCCTTGCCGCAGATTCCGCCGCGGGAAATGAAATCAAGCACCTTACGGATTTCCGGGTTATTATTATAGTAGGTCTCGGGATTATAGCCTGCTCTTTTCACCTCTGCAACCTCTTCTGTATGCATACCAAAGAGGAACATATTGTCATCCCCTACTGCATCGTGAATTTCCACATTTGCACCATCAAGAGTACCGATTGTGACAGCACCGTTCATCATAAGCTTCATATTACCTGTACCGCTGGCTTCCTTACCTGCAAGAGAAATCTGCTCGGAAACATCAGCCGCCGGCATAAGCTTTTCGGCATTGGTAACATTATAATCCTCAACATAAATGAGCTTAAGTCTGCCCTTCATATCGGGATCATTATTAATCATTTCAGACATAGCAAGAAGCATACTGATGATTCTCTGTGCCACGTAATAACCGGGAGCTGCCTTTGCACCGAAAATATATGTTTTCGGAACAAAAACACCATCGGGATTTTCTTTTATTGCAAGATACTCGGAAATGATATTAAAGGCATTGAGATGCTGACGCTTGTACTCGTGCAATCTCTTAACCTGGACATCAAATATAGAATCCGTATCAAGAACCACACCCGTAGTCTTCTTGATATGCTTTGCAAAGGCTTCCTTGTTAGCCTTTTTAATCTCTGCAAGCTTCTCAAGAACAGCCACATCATCCTTATACTCTGCAAGTGCAGAAAGATGCTCTGCATCATAAACGAACTTATTATTGCCAAGAAGCTCTGTGAGATATTCGGTAAGCCCGGGGTTTGCCTGACAGAGCCAACGCCTATGAGCGATACCATTTGTAACATTTGTGAATTTCTCAGGTGTAAGGCGATAGAAATCGTTAAAGAGAGTATCCTTAAGAATCTGACTATGAAGTCCCGAAACACCATTTACACTATGACAAGCAGCAACACAGAGGTTAGCCATTTTAACGGCACCGCCGGAAATAATTGCAGTTCTC
>JAZSCI010000139.1:0-3291 GCA_045602865.1 Acutalibacteraceae bacterium | reverse complement strand
AAAAAACGAAAGTTTTTTACAGCTCCCTTTAGTGCTTGCTTTGGCGTTATCAGAATGAAATACCGGTTTCGGCAAGCTTTGTGCCGTCTGAATCGGTGCATTCAAATGTAACGGTGTAGTTATTGATATAGGTTGCAGGGTAGAGCATTGCTACTGCATTGTTTTCCTGCGTTACGGTTACGGTTTCCTTCTGGGAATATCCGAATTCTGTTGTGTATCTGAGTACAACAGTTTTTCCGTAGTAGGCATCATCATTGAAAACTACGTGGAAATAGATTTTTCTTGAACTGTCAAGCTCTGTAAGTGCATTTTCCAGATCGGAATAATCATAGTTGACAAAAGCCTTAAGCTCTGATTCTGTGGGTAATACCTCGGCAGAACCGAGAAGCTCTTTTCTCAGATCAGCACTGTTTCTGTACTCTGCCTTTGTAAGCTGATCAAGGAATTTAACAGTTGTTTTGTTGTCCTTGTCAAGGTTTTTGGTTACATAGAGATATTTACACTCTCTTATTTTTTCCTGAGCATCAGAGTATTTTTTGATTTTTGAGAAGGCATAAATTGCAGACTCATACTTTTCTGCTTCCATAAGGGTAAGGGCTTTTTTGTATGAGCACTCTTTAAGCATTGTTTTGCTATCGCCGTAATCCTTTATGGTATCAAAAAGCTTTGCTGCTGAATCGTATTCGCCTGCTTCAAGGGCTGCGCGAGCCTGAGAGTAGGTACAACTCTGTATTCTTGTAGAGCAATCAAGGTAATCGCCAAGAGAAGCGTAAAGCTCCTTTGCCTCATCGTACTTTTTCTCATCTTCAAGTGCAAGGGCGTTGTTATAAATACATTCGGTTGCCTTTTCCCGGCTATCCTCATAGTTGCCCAGCTCTTTGAATGCCTCTGCTGCCTGCCCGAATTTCTCTTCTTCAACAAGAGCTATAGCCGCTTTGTATTTCTTCTCGGAAATAATACCGGGAATATGCTTGAAGCCTAAGACAACACCTGCAAGAACGATGACAAGCAATAAAAGTACAAGAGGCTTGCGGTTTTTCTTTTTTTGCGGGCGTGGGGCAAATAAAGACTCTTCTTCCTTTATCTCTATAACATCAAAGCTTTTTTCAACGGTTGTTTCGGCTTCTGCTTCTTCCGTTGCTTCTGCTTCCTCTGTGGAATTTTCTGTTATTGTAGCATCATCCTTTGCGGATAAGCTTCCTATAAGAATGGTATCTCCGTCTGAGATGGTTTTCTCTTCGGTTTCGATAGTATCCTCATCTGAAGCAGCTTCTTCGGAGTCCGTATTACTATCAACAACAGTATCTTCAGCAACAGGAGCATTTTCATTTGCCTCTGCTTCAGCCTTTTCTATGTCAAGGCTGATTTCCGTAAGCTCTTCTCCGGTGAGAGTGTCACCCTCGAGAGCAGCTTTTTCATCAGCATTTGTATCGGACTCATTATTATTTGCAGGTGCGTATGCAGGGAATACTGCGCTTGTGTAAATGGGGGAGGTCGAGGTGATGTTTTCAACATCCTCGGCAACAACTTCCTCAGATACGGAGTCAATTTCTATTATGTCTTCATTCTCAAAAAGGCAATTATCTGCGGCTTCCCCGGATACATCTTCTGTTGTCTCCTCGGTAGCTTCTGTTGCTTCTGCTTCATTTGTTTCCTCGGCCTCACCTGCAGTCTCATCAGCCTCCTGAGCTTCCTCTGTGGGAGCAGTCTCTGCGATGACCTCGGTCTCTTCGGCATTTTCAGAAGCGTCTTCAGGAATAACTGTTTCTTCCTCTGATTCAGGGGCTTCGATTACCGTTTCCTCTTCCGGTATGGTATCTTCAGCTTCTGTTTCTTCTTCGATAATTGCTTCGGATTCTGTTGCTTCCTCAGCTTCTTCCGCCTCAACATCTGTTTCTGTCTCGACTGTTTCTGTTGCTTGGGACTCAAGAATAACGACAGTTTCTGATTGAGACTCGATGGTTTTGTTATTATGCTCACTGTAGCTTTCTGTAAGGAAATCATAAGCTACAAGCTTCAATTTATCCGAGATGCGGGCAACATCCTTAATGGTGTTGTATTGACCTTCCTTGAGAATTTCATCAAGAGAGACAAATTTCTCTGCCTGCTCCAGAAGGAATTGATACTTATCACGTGAGCTTTCAAAAAACATAACAATACAGCTGTAATATGTTTTCAGGTATTTTATATCGTTAGAGAGAATACCTGTAAATACAGTGCGGGAAGCGATTTTTTCGCAAATCAGGTTGTATTTTGCATCGCCTACCTCACGTGCAATATCGGGGGTAATCAGATAGCAATCGGAGAATTTTACAGAAAGCTTTCTTTGTGCCTTTTCGTTGTAAACGCTTACTATACTTCTCAGGTCATTACGGAATTTGAGGGCCTTATCGCGTATGTCGATAAGGATAGTAACCTCGTGTTTGATTTTTTCTGCATCAGCATCTATAAGCTGTTTTGCGTGGATTTCTCCCAGCTTCTTTTCAATTTTCTCTGCCTCATCATTCGCCAGAGCAATATATGTGGGGAAGGCTTCCTCGGAGAAATCGGGAAGAACACCAAGGATTTTTCCGTAGTATTCCTCTATGGAAAGAGTATCCTCATCTGCTTCGGCTGCATCGCATAATGCTTTATAGAATATAGCATCGGGCACAGCGCCGAATTTAACTATATATGACATAAGATGATTCTGTGCCTCTGCATAGTTACCCTCGTTGTAGAGCTGAACACCCCAGAGAAAGCTCTCCCTGGCGGAGTCTGTACTGTAGCCGCAGGAGGGACAGATGTATTTATCACCCTTGTTCTGAAGATAGGCATTTTTACATTCTGTACAAATGATTCTTATCATAAAGCCACCTTAATCCTGTTTTTTTATACAACCTTACGGAAATAAATCTGATTATTTTTAATCATACAATATCAATAATAACACAAAACGACTGTTCTTTTCAATATTTTATTATAAAAATATTAAAAAAACAGTCGATATGTGGAGTGAAAAGCAAGAAAATGATATCCGTGCTTATGCTTTTGTGAACCAGAGCTCACAGATTTTGAAGCCCTCCAGAGGCTCGGTTATAAGAAGCTCTGCAGTGCCGTTATTAAGGATTTCTGCCGGGATTTTGTAGGAGGCACTTTCGAAGCCTTTTACAAGGAAGCATTTGTCGAAAAGCTCATCCTTTTCTCCGCCGAATCTGCCGCCGCAATGAATTACTGTGTCATTCACGGAAACGCAGTGCTCTGTTATTTCCTCGTTTTTATCGGTTTTGTATACTATACGGAGGATATAGT
>JAZSCI010000138.1:0-2699 GCA_045602865.1 Acutalibacteraceae bacterium | reverse complement strand
ACTTAAGCTACGGTCTTACATTTATGTTTCAGCTCCTTGCGGACGGCACGGTTGAAAGGCTTGCAGATAAAATAAAAGCTAAGGGAATTCCCTATGGCTTCGGCGGCATTGCACGTATAGGTGATGGTATTCTCCCTGCTGAGAGTATTCTTACCGAGCATTACAGGCTTGGCTCTACAAGTGTTATTTTGTCACGCTCCTTCTGCAACACAACAAAAATAACGGATTTGGAAGAAATAAAACAAATTTTTGATGTAAACGTAAAGAATCTTCGTGATTACGAAGAGGTTATTAAGAAAAAATCCCCATCCGAAATGGAAGAGAATGTTTATATTGTGAAGGAAAAGACAGCTCAGATTGTAGATATTATAAAAAGCAAACAGCAATAAAAGAAACCGACTCCGAAAGGAGTCGGTTTTAAATATGTCAAAAAGAATTGGATTGATTCTCTGCCTGCAGGTTAGCTGCTTTTGCAAATTCCAGAAGCTGTTTTCGGGAAGCGATACATAATTTTCCGTAGATGTTTTTATTGTGGTATTTTAATGTGTTTTCTTTTATGTTCAGCTTGCTCATTACATCTTTTGTGCCGTTTCCTTCAATATAAAGGTCAAAAACAGCCCGTTCCGTGGGGGTCAATGTTGCGATTCCTTTAATAAATAAAGCTAAGTGTTCGGTATCGACATCAGTAGTGCTTTGCTCACTTTTAACTGTGTTTTCGGTAAGGACTTTTCCGGGAACGGGAGGGGGGGAAAGGGCTCGCTTTTCCTCGTCCTGGATTATGAGCCTTAAGCCAAAAAGAAAAAGCTCTGTAATTATATACGAAATTGACAAAAATTCAAAATCAAATTCAACCAATTGCTCTAACAGCCAGACACCGATGTTAACAACAACAGCCAATGCAAGGATTACCGAATGAGTGGTTGATGTAGTTGTTTTCTTTACGGCAGAAAAAGCCACAATTGCAACCATTGAGCCAAAGTATGCAAAAAGGTATATGAGATAGGAAATATGCCATGGACCGTAAATTTTGCTTAAAGAAGAAACACCGTTGGTGGAAATTAAAGAGACCTCTTTGTAATAGATATCACAATAACCGGGTGTGGCGGCAATTAAGAAGATGATCACGCCTACACACAAAAGGATAACCGGTAAAGCTTTTGTGTATCTGATTTTTGTGTTGTTGATGATTATCATCAGCATGGACATGGGTAAAAATACAGAACCAAGGTAGGATATCCTGTTAGCGAGCAGGGCTTCCTCAAGGGTGGTGGAAATTGCCAGGGACAAATAACCTGCATTAACTATGAAAACTGATACTAACAAAAGAATAAACCACAGATCCCGTTTTTTGATAAACCCGAAATAAAAAACGGGGATAAGCAGGGAAATGACTGCAGTAGCAACATATACTCCGAGAAAGCTGTCGGTTTTACTGCCGGCAGAGGAACAGCCACCCAGAGCAAACAATATTAATAACAAAGAAAATAAACCTGCAAGGAATCTTTTCATAATATTCTCCTCAACACGGAAAAAAGCTTTCCCACACTGTTTGTATAAAAAACACCGTTTCCCACACTTTTATTTTAAAAAAGTGTGGGGTTTTTGATTCAATTAAGATATAAAATAAAAGTGTATAAGTATATAGGGTAATAATCCCTGACACACTCTGTACAAGTAAAATTATATCATAAGGCACAGATAGTGTCAACGAAATACAAAAAAGGAGAGACGGTAATGAATTTTTGCGGATTACAAAAGAGGATAATTCGGATTATTTCAATTTTTGCAGCAATTTCATTGTGCTTTTGCTGTGTTTCAACATCAGCTTATGCAGAAAGTGACGGAACAATTGTAGAAATAACTGATATCGATGCTCCTGATGTGGGATTTTTACCTGATTATAACGGAACCATAACAGGAGATTACTATGAGTTTTTCGGTGAAGACTATGGGTACGTGATAAACGGTATTACCTGGTACAACCTGACTGATGACACCAATATTGATGAAAACACACCCTTTGAAGCTGATAAGGTGTATAAGCTAACAATTCTGGTTGTGCCCAAGGAAGGTAACCCATGGACGCTTGAAAGTGCTTTTGTTAACGGATTTTATGCTGAAGTTGCTGTTTCTGATGACTTTTATATCATCAGCTACACCTTTGGCGAATATGTGTATGTAGATACTGACGGAGCTGTTGCAGTTACCGGAGTAAGCGAGCCTGCGGATGGTGAAACACCGGATTATTCAGTCAGCGTTGAAAGCGATTTCTTTGAACTGTACGAGGAAACCGAGGGCTATATTTATGAGGGTGTAACTTGGTTTGATACCACAAGTCAGAGTAATATGGATGTTACAGATACATTCTTGTATGACCATATTTATGAGGTAACAATTCTCCTGAAAAAATGTGAGGGTTGTGAAGTACCCTTAACATCTGTGACAATTAACGGCAAAGAAGCATCTTTTTATGAGGCTGACGGATATTATGTAGCTTCGCTTTCTTTTGTTGAGTGTGCAGATACAGTTATCAGAACCGTAGCACTGGCGCTTTTAAGGGAACCGGTGGCTGGGGCTGTTCCCTGCTATAATGTGTATCCCGATAACGATAAATACACGTTAAATGAAAGTAAAAATGACATCTATTATCAATACGGTGTTGGTTGGTATGATGTTACGGAAGGTGCCAATCTGATTAT
>JAZSCI010000137.1:0-10273 GCA_045602865.1 Acutalibacteraceae bacterium | reverse complement strand
AACCTCAACTGTGGGCTGCTCACCCTGTCTGAGTTTTCTGAAAACTTCAAGCTTTGCCTCATCGGTATTTTTTACAGGATCCTTCTCGAGTGTTGCCTCGATTCTGTCATCATCACCGAAAAGCTCTCTGATTTCAGCATTGGAGGATACACCCAAAGCTCTGATAAATGTGGTAACAGGAAGCTTCTTGTTCTTATCTATTCTTACATAGAAAACATCATTCTGGTCGGTTTCGTACTCAAGCCAGGCACCTCTGTTAGGAATAACAGTTGAGGTAAAAAGCTTCTTACCATTCTTATCGTAGGTGAAATCGTAATAAACACCGGGTGAACGAACAAGCTGAGAAATAACAACACGCTCTGCACCATTGATAACAAACGTACCGCTGTCTGTCATAATGGGGAATTCCAGGAACATTATGCGGTTTTCCTTCTCATTGGGATTCTTGTCATCAAGAGTGCTTTCATAGATTTGGTTATTCTTCTTGTCAACAAGCTTAACCTTCATATAAAAGCTCTTGCTGTAGGTGGTATCCTTCTCCTTACATTCTACAATACTGTAGGTAGGCTTGTCGCTGAATTTGAAATCTTCAACGGTAAGAATGTAGTTACCTTTTGCATCCCTGACCTCAAAGTCACGGAAAACCTCTTTAAGCCCGTCCCCAACAAACCAATTGTACGATGCTTTCTGCATTTCAAGGAGGTTGGGCATCTTCATAACCTCATTGATTCCGCCGAAGCTCATTCTGGTGTTTCTACCAAGCTTTACGGGTTTTACATCTGCCATAAAACATATCACTCCGTTCTCTTATATAAATCCCCCTCACCTGAAAAAACAGGCTGAAAAAGGGAAAAATTGACAATAAATCTATGCTGTTTTAGTAACCTTTGCATATATTTTTGCATATTATTTCATAATACTACATTATAATGAGTATACACTATATCATACTCTCCATAATTTGTCAATGCTTTATCTGAATTTTTTTATTTTTTCTTTACAGAAAAAAATATCCGAAGTAAATCCCCTATGGAATCTGCTTCGGATATTTTTGGTAATAAGCTATTTATTTTCGCCAACTGCTGTTGAACCCATCTTTTTTCCGAGTTTGCCCAGAACTATTATGCAGGCAGGAATCAGTAATATATCAGCCGAAATCCACGCTGCCGGATTTACAAAGCAAGCTGCATTCCAGCCCCATTTGTTAACAAATACCAGACCGCCCACAGAACGTGCTGCAAGCTCGAAAATCCCCGCGGTCATTGCTGTAAAGCTGTAGCCTACGCCCTGCAGAGCATTTCTGAATACGAAAAGAAGACTCAATACAGGATAAAACCATGCACAGGTATCAAGGAATTGTTGTGCAAGAGCAAGCACCTGGGTTTCTGAGGAATCTATAAAAAGAAGACCTATATATGATCCCAGATATTTTGCTATAAAAAATCCCGCTACCGAATAGCCTACAGCCAGCATAGATGCCTGAACAAGGCCCTTCTTTATTCTGTCCGGCTTCTTCGCTCCAAGATTCTGTCCACAATATGTTGCCATAGTGATACCTATTGTTTCTGAGGGGAGAACAATCATAAGCTGTGTCTTGCTTCCGATAGTCATTGCAGCAATTATCTCGGAGCCAAGATTATTCACACAGGATTGAAGCATTACTGAGCCGACTGCAGTAAGTGACATCTGGAAAGCCATAGGGAATCCATCCTTCAGCACATCCCTTATACATTTCCAATCCACCACCCTTGTTTCTTTTGTAAGGGCAAGTATAGGAAAGCTTCTTTTGATATAGACAAAACAAAGCAAGCCCGAAATAATCTGCGAAACAACAGTTGCAATAGCGGCACCCTTAACCCCCATATCAAAGGCTATGATAAAAAACAAATCAAGCCCTATATTTAATATGGATGAAAAAACAAGAAAATACAAAGGAGTTTTACTATCGCCTAAAGACCTTACTATTCCTGCAAGTAAATTATAAAACATAGTTGCGGATATACCCGCAAAAATGATTACTATATATGAATAGGCTTCATCAAAAATATCGTCGGGTATGTTCAGTATCCTTAACAGAGGTCTTGTGAATGCAACTGCCAGTACAGTCAGAACCACCGCCATAACAACTGAAACATAAATTATATTTGCTACATATTTTTTCAGAGCCTTCTCATTCCCTGCTCCGAAAGCTCTGGCAACAGGGATTGCGAAGCCTGAGCACAGTCCTATGATAGAACCGATTATAAGAAAGTTAAGAGAGCCCACGGATCCAACGGCAGAAAGTGCCATTTTGCCAACGAATCTTCCTACTATTATTGTATCAGCCATATTATAAAGCTGCTGAAAGAGATTTCCTATCATCAGCGGAAGGCAGAATTTAACAATATTTTTGAGAGGACTTCCCACGGTCATATCTTTTGTCACAATATCACATCCTAATCCTGCGAATTTTAACACAGTACACCTGATTTGTCAACTGAAAAACTCTGAAATAATCAGCACAAAAAGCACTCTGAAATAATTGGTGCGCCTGAATAACACCCGCACTCATAATCACGCCCAAAAAAGCAAAAGAAAATAACACAACTCAAAAGGGAGCCGTAAGATTACTCTTACAGCTCCCTAAAAATTTTATAACTTATCGTAGGCTTTTTAATCCAACCTTTTCTTCCTTTTGCGGAACACCACAAATGTCGCAACAGTACCTGCTCCACAACCCAGGAACATTACAAGAAGGAATATTCCTGTTGCACGAAGCTCCGGATTAAGTGCATACGCCGCTACGGAAACAACGGGCTTGAGCATAATCTGTACAGTCTTTTTCGCCACCTCATGTTCAGAAATATATTCTGCTACAGGAGGTGAATACTTGTAGTATGTATTAACAAACTTCCTTCCAAGCTCGTTTGTAAGCAAACACTTATCACGGAAATCACAAAGCATACCAACCTCGGAAGAATCACTTCCGTAAGAGGCTGTTGCAATAAAGCAGAGCTTCGGAACCTGTGCATTTGTATTAAGGTTGTCACCTGCAAGGATAGAGTCGCAATAAGCTCTCAGCACTATACCGCACTTGTTGGGACAAATACAATTGCATTTTTCACAGGTGTGGCTTGTGGTACTACAGCCGCAGTGTTCGTAACTGCAAAGAGAGTCACAATGCGTTGCCTCAACAACTCCGCCGCTTATAACATTACCGCTTGCATCGTAAGTGTTTGCCGTTGCAAGAGTATTGGAATTAATATGATTAACCTTGATACCACTATCGTTCTGAATCATATTAGGGAAATGATAGGCAACCTCAAGAGTATAATACTTATCATCGGATGTAGGCACATTAGCATTACCATTGTCATCCACATACTCGAAGTCATCTTCAAGAGCTGACAGTTCAACAATAATACCACACTGATAATCAATCCCTCCACCTGTAATGCTGGGATCCTGATATGGTCTTATTGTAATATACATAGGTACATCTGAGAGCTGAAGAGCATAGTTTCGTGTCTGTCCTCTTTTAAGGTGACTGAGATAGTATCCGTTAAGATTACCATCCTCATCATAAGCCTCCTCAAGATAAAGATATGACCATGAGGTGTCTTTAGTCGAACCCTTAGGAACAACATCGATTGTATCGAATATATCCGCACTCATAGCAGCCGTAACACCCTCGCTGCCTAAATTAAGGAGCTCGGCAACATATTTGATTGCTTCCTGCTTCCTGTAACGCTCTTCACTCTTTTCAAAAGCTCTGTAGCCTACAAGAAACAGATTTGTCATAGCATAGGCTCCTAAAGAAAGAAGCACAACAACTATCATAAGCTCAACAATAGTAAAGCCTTTTTTTGAAGATGTAAGCCATTTAAACATTCTGCGGAGCCTCCTTTTCTAAAAATTTTTATCAGGATGTAACCCTTCCGTCAAGGGCATACATATTACCCTGAGCAGGCACCCAGATAAGACAATCCTCTTCGGAGGACTTTCCGGGTGTGGGGGATGTAAATGATGTAGTTTTTATAGTAGCACCATTTGCAAGATTCTTGAGTGTATCTGTTGATACAGCTGCTATCCAACCGTTACCTGCGCCATCATCACCAACGATGTAGTAATAGCTACCAATAACCTTGGCATCACGGATAAGACCTGTGAACTGACCGTTGATTACGCATTTCCAGGTCCATACACCCTCGGCGCTCTTTGTACCGATAACGATTCTTTCAAAGTTACCTGCAGTGGATTTCATCTTACCTGTAACAATAACGATGTCCTCTTCTGCAACGATTGAAACAATCTCGCTAAAGTATGTTGACAGTGAAACAGAGCCGCCAACCTTTACTTCCTCCATCTTTGAAGGTGCTGAAGGATTGGTTGTTCCCTGGTTATTGGTTCCCAGATCAGCAATGTAGTTCACAAGAGTTGTTGACTCAACACCCTTTGAAAGAACGGGACAATTACAAACACCACAGTCATCACACTTGTGGGATGTGTTTGAGCAACCGCAATGTCCGGGAGAACAATACTGTCCGCAAATATCCTCGGTACCGCTACTTGCTTTAACTGTAGCCGTTGCTACAAGGGATTTATAAAGATAGCCTCGGCTATCACCGTAGTACGCATAATATTTCTTGTTACCGCTTGAGTCGGTTTCACTGTTTATACCTACTGCGGTAAACCTTACACTTGCACGGGAATGGAGATAAGAATTCTTAAAAGCACCATCCTTATAGTAGAGAAGGTTTTTGAAGATGATGTTCTGTTCGCCCTTACCTTCAAGTCCCTCTGAATATTTCTGTCCGGTGCTTGTGTAAGCAGCAAGAACAGCATCATTATAAATACTGCCAAGTGCAGTTCCGTAGTATCCGCTGATAACAGAGGACTCCTTGGTAAATACCGAACCCGATACAGTATAACCTACCGCAACAGTAACCTCGTCACAGGTTGCAACATTTGTAAGGTTGTAATACTCACCGGGGAACCACATATTGTAATACAGGTTGTTAGAGTCACCGGTATTTATACCGCCACCGGGTTTTCTGTCGTAATAGCCCTCGTAGTGAGACTGTGTATAGTATTTTTCATAAGAACGTGTAGTCTCTGTAACACCATTAGATGTAACATCACCTACTGCCATACGCCAACGGGAGCAATAACCGAAGGTAAACTCAAGGTCGGTATCATTATAATACTGAGTCGTATTATTTGCAGAATAGGTAAAGAAGGTATTTGCCTCGCCCTCATTGGTTGCAACATTACGATACTGAAGATTCGACACCGTACCAAGGCAGAGACCGCGGAATGTATTAGAAACTGTTTCAATATCATTAGAGTTAGGATCATGGTTACGATAAATCGTTGCACCATTACCCTGTGTGCCGAGAACAACATAGCCCGTTGCACGGCTGTCCTTGATATTTTTACCGTTGTATACGTAAATGGCATCTTCATCCGAACCTATATCCGATGATTGCTCAAGGAATGCATAGGCGGGAACTGTACCGAAGTAAATAACCTGTCCCTGTCCCTTGCTTCCCGATCCGGGAAGATATACAGAAGCCGTAACATTTACGGAATTAGCGTGATTTGTAGAAATCCAGTCATAGTTATTGGGATACTGATCGATAATATTCTTCTTCTCTTCATCGGACTCCTTGTAACCCTCGGGCCACCAAAAGTCACCCTTATTAAAACGATCAATATAGTCGGAATTGTTTGCCATTGTAGCCGCAATAGGATCAACGGAAACAGATGATTTTATTCTTATATAAGCAAGGTTTCTGTCAAAGTGCTTGTTCTGACCACCGGAGCCTGAACCCTGGAAGTAAACAACACCCACATAGGGATTATCCTTTGAGGTACCTGCAATAATACGGTTTTCTACTGCAATACCCAAAACCTTTTTCCAGGCAACCTTGTTACCGCCGCCGATATAATATTCCGGCTCCCAGGGAAGAGAGTAGCTGCTGAACTGTGAGCTCTCTCTGAGCTTACCGCCAAGACGGAAGTCATAGCCGCCGCCTACCTCGGTAAGAACATAGGAAATTCTTCTGTTTGCAAGATGCTGGTAGTCATAGCCGGTTGTAAAACCGTTGAACTGCATCATATAACGGAGAGTTTTATCAAAGTAATCGTAACGGCTGCCTGTATGATCACGGTCATAGCCGTTGTTATCCCCTTGCGCCTGCGTACAGTCAGAACCAACGTACTCAGCAGCGCCGTAGCCTGAGGAGTGCTCAAGTGTTTTGAAATAGTACTGGTCACTCATTTCACCACTCCAGAAGGAGGGATAAACATAAGTGCCGTTTTCGAGAATGTAACCGTTGTCCGTAGTTTCTGCAGGATTCTGATTTTTGAGAGAGAAAACATTTACAAGGCTTGAGTCAACCTTCTTATAGTTGTACATACGATAAACAGAGCTATTTGTTCCTGCCAATACATAGTAAGGAGAAATGTAGCTATTGTTATCATTACCAACCCATGTAACTGTTTTGAAAATTGTTCCCCTTGCATTAGGAGAATCTGCGGTAGGAGAAAGATAACCACTGTTATCCAATCTCATTTTTCTTCCCTCTGCCTTGAGCTCGTATATTGTATTACCTGCAGAATCTTTAGTTTCCTGCACACCTGCAGTTGTGTAATAATCGAAGTGTGTTGTGTCACCTGCAAAAACAATTGATGCAGGCTCGATATAGAGATATGTGGTAAGAGTTTTAAGGATGTTTCTGTCGTTCCGATAGTAAGCACGGATCTGCAAGGGTGACTGTGTAAAGTCTGCACCGCTTACAGTAAAGCTGATACGGTTGTTCTTAACATCAACATTATTAAGAGTTACAGAAGCTTTTATCGGTCCGTAAACCGCATCGTGTGTTGTGGTTCCTTCGGATCCGCTCGCAGTTTTATCCGGAACATAAACAACGATATAAACCTTGTTCTGCACCATTGCATTATAGTTTTTGGGATCAAAGCTGAACACGATATCATCGGCTGAGTCATACTTAAGACCGGTTGTCTGAAGCACAACATCATGATATACAGAATCATCATACACAACATTGGGTGAAATGATATCAATTCGTGTTCTGGCTCCGTGGAATACCGTTTCCAGATTTTCCTGAAGAGTAGAAACAATCTTTCTTCCGCTGACCTTAAGCTTCTCAAGAGCTGTCTGTCCGTTCATAGACATATTCAGCAGAACCGTGGAATCGTTCTGAGAATTTCTTATAGCAAGTCCTTTCTCCATTTCCACCTGGGAATTATAAACCTTTTCAACTCTTTCTCCCGCCTTATAGAGATTCTCGTAGGAGGATAAGAACATAGGGGTAAAGCTTACTACTATAAGAGTCAGCAACGAAAGCGCACAAAGAAGCTCAACGTAGGTCATACCGAGCTTATTGAATATCCTCTTTTTCATAATATCCACCCTTTCATAAGTTTTTTGTGAAATCAGCTATCCCAGATAACATAGAAGTCATCAACAACGGGAAGCTTATCTCCGGTGCCATCCTTTACGTTACCCACATACTTAAGATCATCTTTAACGTAAGTTTCATCACCGAAATAGTCAAGCATATTGTTGAAAATTCTGAGCTTTGCATTGGACCATATCTGCCACCATTTATTTTTGGTAAGCTGGTCCCCCTGATCTCTGTATATAACATCCATAAAGTATCCTGTAAGAGAAAAGCCGGCATTTTCTTTCTTGCCGTTTACAGATGTTTCAACCTCTGCATTAAAGTAATAAATATCACCTGCATTGGCGATTTTATAAAGAATAATGTCTTTATCCTTATAATATACTGTCTGTGTCTTGTAGCTTGAGCCTGTTTCACCATAAGGAACAAGCCATATATAAGCATCCTTTGCGAAATAAACCTTACCTGCCTTAACAACCTTTTTTCTGGTACCGTTTGAATAGCTGTAAGGAGTATTGGCGGGGGCTGCCAGCATTATAGATGTCATTCTGTGTGCGTTGTCTTCCTCGTTAAGGGAAAGGAAGCTTGCAACGCCGGAGTTGAAAACTATATTGGGCGCCTGGAAAATAAGAACCTTATAAAGAGAGGCATTTCTGTCTAATCCATCACCGATTCTGTCTCCACGGCAAGGATTCATTACAAGATTTACGGGAAGGTCAACCTGAATAGCATTTGTTGCGGTATATGCAACGAAGTTATCAAGCTGTGCATCCTCTGCCCACGAACGCATATTGTATGTTCTGAGGCAGTTAAAGTTGGGATCGTTGTCAGGCTCTCTTGTTCCCGTTTCAGGATGAAGTCCGAAGGACATATCCTGATGACGATAGGAAGCATTCTTCTCACGAAGATATTCTGTATAAGGAATCGTCTCTACAACTCCGTTAGCGTTAGGTCTTGTAATGGTAAGACCTTCATCACTTATAATCATATTTCCCACACAAGAGAAATAGTAGAGAGGCTGCTTAAGAGCCTTGCCGTCAATAAAGAGTCCGGCTTCATAATTGATGTTCATTCTGCCGGTGGCAAGAGAGGTATCAGGAAAAATCTGATTACAACCAACATCAAGGTTTGCAACTGTAATCCAGCTTTCCTCGGAGGGCTTAGTGGGAAGAACAATAATGCAGCGTCTGTTTCCACCCTTTCCGTTTACAACGGCTTTGGACTCAAATATAACATTCTTGTTCTGTATCTTCATATACTGGGTTTCTGCGCTGACATCCACACCAGCTGAGATTTTCTGCTCAATAGCCTGCTGTCCGCCCGTATATTTATCCACATCTATAACGGTTGTATTTCCATCCTTGTCAATCTCATAGTATGTGGTTTCATCATTATATGTAATAGTACATTCAGACTTACCTACATAGTTGCACTGTACACTCTGGGTTTCACTGCCATTTGAAACGGCTACAGTGTAAACAGTAGATGTATCTGTAGTGAGCTGATCCTCAGAGGTTATTCCTGTAGGTAAATTTATGGAGTATACAACACCGCCCAAAACATTATTTGCTGAATTTCCATAGTAGACTTCCATCTGCTCTTCAAAGGCTTCCATAGCCTGATCAAATTCCTGCTGATTGCCATAATCACCACGAACCGGCTTTTTGGGATACGGTACATCCACTCTACGATACATATAGAGGTCACTTACCTCCATTTTCTTGTGGATATTGTAAAATTTTTCAAGAATTGTCTGCGCTTTACTGATTTCGTTGTCACGGGCGATATCTCCCGTAAACTTCTCCTCGGACAGGTCATACTGATCCTGGAATGCCGCTACAGACATTTCAATCATAGTACGGGCAAGATATGAAGCTTTCTTCTTATCATTTCCTTCCATTGCGTTTTTGGTAGCATTGGAGGACATTGAAAACATCGCAGGCAAAAGTATAGTCAGTATCAACAAAACAGTTAAAACAGCAATAAGCGCAACACCGTTTTTCTGTGTCAGAATTTTCATTACTTAAACCTTCCTTCCGTACTGAATTTTCGGGCATCTTAAAATATGTCCATCCGAGGAACGAGTAACTTACCCCACCACAGACTAATGACATTTACCGCCCTGTATTATATTTATAATAGTATAGCAAAAACGTATTAAACGATAACGCGAAGCACTTCTTCAACAGAGGTGGTTCCTTCAAGAATCTTGTCAATACCTTCCTGACGAAGAGTGTGCATACCCTGTTTCATAGCAAGGTCTTTAATATCCTGAACACCTGAGCGCTTGAGGATAAGCTCCTTCATTTCACTTGTAACCTGAAGGAATTCAAATACACCCTGTCGGCCTTTATAACCTGTATTACTACAAGCAATACAACCCTTGGGCTTGAATATTTTTACTGTGTCCTTTTCTGTTTTTCCTGCAGGAATGGGGAAGTCGCTTATACTATTTCTGAGATCCTCATAAGAGATTTCCATTTCTTCCTTACATCTGGGACAAAGCACACGGATAAGACGTTGTGCGAGAACACCAACAAGAGAGGATGCTGTAAGGAAGGGCTCAACACCCATCTCATCAAGACGGGTAATGGCACTGGGAGCATCATTGGTATGCAGAGTAGAGAAAACCATATGTCCGGTAAGAGCTGATTCAACGGCAATTTTTGCAGTCTCACCATCACGGATTTCACCGACCATGACAATATCAGGGCCAGCACGGAGAACTGAACGAAGAGCTGCCGCAAAAGTCATACCGGCACGGGTATTCATCTGTACCTGGCAAAGACCGGGCATACGGCGCTCAACAGGGTCCTCAAGTGTAATAACGTGCTTTGAAATATCCGAAACCAAGTCGGAGGCCA
>JAZSCI010000136.1:0-4850 GCA_045602865.1 Acutalibacteraceae bacterium | reverse complement strand
AGGGTCCGAACCCCCTGCCCCCGCCCAGAAAAGAAACACCTTTTGTCGGTAGACAAAATTTGTTTTCTTTTTCAACTATAATCCCTTGAACGAATTTACCACTCACGAATAATATCGGGATTTGTGAAAATCTCATCCAATCTCTTTATGAATGGCATTACATCATTAAAGCCACCGATTCTGTGGTCAAACATAAGCGTTATGGGAAGAACTTTTTTCACACCTATATCAACAACACCCTCTTCGTTTTTGAAGGCATACTCTCTGTCCCTTACCATACCCATAGCAAAAAGGAAAACCTGTGGGAACAATAATGGTGTGTATGTTACATTTCCTGAAAGGCCATCGTAAAGAAGCCCCCAGTTTGTCATACAAACGGAGCCTTCATCAAGCTCCTCCTGAAGAATATGCTGACCGTCACGGGGTGCGGGATTCAACATATCCGAAAGTGTAGCTACCTTGTGCTTTCCCACTAAGCCCGTTAAAGTCTGTGCTATTGTGGGTATAACATCACCTGAAAGCAAAAGTCCTATTGTACGCGCAGTAACAACATCTCCGAGAACCTTGTTAATCTTTTCTTCACTTGTTCTGCTGAGAATCTCTGCCAGCTGCTCTGTCAGCTCTCTGAGGCTCTTGCCCTCTGCTTCCATTAACTTTATAGGGAAGGTTTTTCCGCTTTCAAGAAGAATGGGCATTGCAATATCAATATGCTTTTTCTGTACAAGTGTTCCGCAGGAGGATGTTGTGCTGAACTGAATATGAGAATTAAGTCTGGGGGCTGCCAGAAGTCCCTCGGTAAGCACCTTCATCATAACAGTATTAAAGGAAAGAGGGTAATCGGAGCTATTCTTTACTTCCTCATAAACTCTCCACAGCTCTGTAACATCTGCCTCATAATTGTAGCCTGCCGCAGGAGAATTCTGCTGTGCCTTTGTAAGAATATAGCCTGACACTCTTTCTTTAAGTCCGAAGCGCTCTACCTTGTCGCCCTCCAACGGTCTTTTCATAGCACCATTGAGTAATTTCTTAAAATCCATTTTATATTCCTCTCTTTATATCAGGGATTACAGTAGCCGCAAGGAGTATATCCTCTGTCAATAAGCGACTGTCTGTCACCGGTGTACTTTTCCTTATTTGAATCCGACATCTTACCTACGGATGAGCAGGTAGTTTTGTGGAATTTCTGTGAATTAGTATTGAGAATACATGTAATAATTTCCGTATTCTCCTCTGTGCCTTTGTTCTCGGCTACACTTGTACCATCCGAATAATCAATCACAACGCCCGGTTGATTATTGTAGCAATACACATTGAAGCATATACCCTCGCCATCATCCTCTACGGAAAGGGCTTCGATCTGCACACCGCCGGCAACAAGATTATCACCCTCAAAAACCGGGGTTACTCTGTACATAACGTGATTATTTGTTTCCTTGATATAGTCAGCCACCATATTTTCAAAGGGTAGCATACCTTCAACATTCATATATCGTGTGCCCGTAATAAGATTGCATTCATTGGCATTTTCTCCCGAAAGCTGCCAGCCTATAAGGTGGCATCGATTATAAAGATATCTGCCGTCAACAAAGTCATATCGTATAGTCTGCCATCCGCTGGGTTTTACCTGACCTATGCTTCCTCTCTCGGTGGTGGGCATAATTTCTCTGCCAAGACAAGCCTTAACCACGCCGCAGCGACCAAGATAATCAAGGGGAGAATATTTTTCGTATGCTCTGTGGGTTATTTCATCATCTGTAAAATCGGGGATATTGTTATTGATAACAACAAAGGGTGAATCGGAAAACTCGGGTATATCCGTAAGCTCGACATTTTCCTTTTCGCTTTGCCCTAAAAGCCCTTCGGACTCATCCTCCTGAGTGAATGCCTGGCTGCTTTCTGCGCTCTCGTATTCCTGAGGGTTGGACTCGGGTGTATACTCTATCTCTAATCCGCAAGAAGAAAAGAGAAATACACATACTGCACACAAAAGGCTTATGATGTATTTATATTTATTCATTTTTTATTTCCTCACATATACTCTCTTTGTAATCCTGGTATGTGAGCTTCCCGAAAAATCAGCTTCACTCTCCAATGAAAACAAAGAAAAATCAATATCGCAATAAAAATCGCAGGGGTAAGCTCTGTTCCAGTTGTACACAACAAGCCTTGATATTTTCCCGAAAAACGAAGAGAATTGCAGATTTTCCACAAAGCAAATGTCATTATCCTCTGCATTTTCCAAGGGATTGTCGCACTTATTGATACACTCATCTGCTTCAACAAAAAGACCTGAAGAAAAATCATTTACAAGGATTTTTTTGTCACCTGCCAGGTCAAGCACATCCTTTATCAGCACACTGTCCTTGCTCTGTCTGCGACCTGCAAAGAGCATACCGTTTTTATTATCAAGACACACTATAACTGTCATATAATCACCGGATATAATTGTATCACATATACATATAATTATCAACTAAAATATAAGGGGATGTAAACAACCAAATGTTTTTACATCCCCTTTGCTTTATTTGAATATTTCCAGGCTTCTGTCAAGTATTCCGTGCATAAGCGCTATTGCAACTCCATAGTTCACCATAGGCACACCCTGCTCTCTTGAAAGAGCAATTCTGTGCTTCATTTCCCTTTCATTGAGCATACAACCGCCACAATGTACTATAAGGTCAAACTCCTTAAGATTTTCGGGAAAATCGCCGCCCGATGTAAAGGTTAAACTCACATCTGACTTTGTGTAATCCCTTATCCATTTAGGTAGCTTTACAGTTCCTATATCATTACATTGTCTGTGGTGAGTACAACCCTCGCTGATAAGAATTGAAGCACCGTCCTTTATTTTTCTGAGACACTCTGCGCCCTCTACAAGGGTATCAAGCTCACCCTTATATCGTGCCATAAGAATAGAAAACGAGGTCAAAGGCACATCATCGGGAAGAATTTTTGCCACCTTTGAAAACACCTGAGAATCAGTAATTACTAAATCGGGCTTATCCTTTAAGGAAGCAAGTGTCCTCTCAAGCTCTGTATCCTTGCAGACAAGCGCCGTATTACCGCTTTCAATCACATCACGAATTGTCATCTGCTGCGGAAGAATAAGCCTTCCCTTTGGGGCTGATTCATCAATGGGCACCACAATCACCACAACACTCCCCTTTTCAAGAAGGTCGGAAACAATGCATCTTTTCTCTCCGAGTCCTGCGGCAATTTTGCCTATAAGCTCCTTCAGCTCCTGAATATTGACACCCTTCAATGCGCTGACATATATTTCATTTTCCTTGAGTGCTTTTTCTTCGGAAAGCAATTCGCATTTATTGAATGCGATTATATACGGAATATTTCTTTTCTTAAATTCCGAAACAAGAAGATTATCCTGAGACTGAAGCCCTTTGACAGAATCCACCACCAGAACAGCAACATCCGTTTTTGCAAGGACTCCCTTTGCCTTGTTGACTCTGAGCTCTCCCAACTCACCCTCATCATCTATTCCGGGCGTATCAATAATTACAACGGCACCTATGGGCAAAAGCTCCATAGCCTTCCTGACAGGATCAGTTGTAGTACCCTTAACAGGTGACACTACCGCAAGGCTTTGTCCCGTCACTGCATTTACAAGGCTTGATTTACCTGCATTTCTCAGACCGAAAAAGCTGATATGAACTCTCTCGCCTGAAGCTGTTTCATTTAAACTCATATAATCACCTTAAAATCTGAAATCGCGCCTATTGGAATTTTTAATATCTCTGATGTTGCATTCTGCAATATCACGAACCTTGTCCTTTGAGATTTTCTTTAATTCCTTTTCGATAAGCTCATAGCCTATTTTCTTGGTTTCA
This sequence comes from Acutalibacteraceae bacterium, assembly GCA_045602865.1. Lineage (GTDB taxonomy): Bacteria > Bacillota > Clostridia > Oscillospirales > Acutalibacteraceae > DTU089. The sequence goes on along the minus strand of JAZSCI010000136.1, from coordinate 1,002 downwards.
TCACTTGCATAATCCTCAAGATACTCTGTAAGAGTCATAAGGGCATTGGGATGACAGCAGTTTATTATCTGTCCGGTTTTGCAAAGGCTCATAAATCTGTCACCTGTTCTGCCCTCTCTGTAGCAGGCTGTACAGAACGAAGGAATATGACCGTTTTCCATAAGCCAACGGACAACCTCATCAAGAGTACGCTGGTCAGAAACATCAAACTGTTCGGAATCGTGAGGTCTCTCCTCCTGAGTGTATCCGCCTACGGATGTACGGGAAGCTCCGCTTATCTGTGATATACCAAGATGAAGCGCCTCTCCTCTCACCTTTTCGCTTTCGCGGGTGGAAATAATCATTCCCGTATAGGGAACTGCAATTCTTATACAAGCAATAATCTTCTTGAACATCTCATCACTTAAGCCGTTGTCAAAAACATCAGGATCAATGTCATCTGCTCTCTTTATACGAGGAACGCTGATTGTGTGAGGACCAACTCCGTGAACTGCCTCAAGGTGTTCTGCGTGCATAAGAAGTCCCGCGAATTCATAACGATAAAGTTCAAGTCCGAAAAGAACGCCAAGACCTACGTCATCGATGCCTGCCTGCATCGCTCTGTCGTGAGCCTCTGTATGATAAGCGTAGTTGTGCTTTGGTCCGGTCGGATGCAGTTTCTCATAACTTTCTTTATGATAGGTTTCCTGAAACAAAATATAGGTTCCGATTCCTGCTTCTTTCAATTTACGATAATTTTCCACAGTGGTTGCCGCAATATTTACATTTACACGACGAATATCACCATTTTTGTGATGCACACTATAAATTGTACTAATACATTCTAATATATATTCGATTGGATTATTTACCGGGTCTTCACCTGCTTCAATCGCAAGACGCTTGTGTCCCATATCCTGCAACGCGATAACTTCTTTTGCCACTTCTTCCTGTGTCAGTTTCTTTCTGGCAATGTGTTTATTTTTCAAATGATATGGGCAGTATACACAGCCATTCACACAG
>JAZSCI010000135.1:0-10438 GCA_045602865.1 Acutalibacteraceae bacterium | reverse complement strand
GTATGTCATCATATAATGAATTGATAAAAAATTTCGAGAAAATCCGCGGCTATATGAGAGAGTTTTATGTATATGGCTTCAAAAGTCGGAATGATTATGATAAGAAAAGCGCCCGTTCCTATGATGATGAACGCAGAAGGCTTGAAAGCTGGCTTGGGGACTATATGCGTTTCGAAAGAACTCGTGACGGCAAAAATATGTTCATTTCCATAGATAGCCGTGTTACTGTTCACAATCCTTTGTACAGAGCTTTTAAGGCAAAAAGCTTTACTGACAGAGATATAACTCTTCACTTTGTAATTTTTGATATTCTCTATGATTCAACTATCAAAATGGCTCTGCCTGAGCTCCTTGGAGCTATTGAAAATGAGTATCTTGAAGGCTTTTCTGAACCTATGTCTTTTGATGAATCAACTGTCAGAAAAAAACTCAAGGAATACACCGAAGAAGGCATTATCTGTACAGAAAAGGAGGGCAGAACTGTTCTTTATTACAGAGCCCCCGATAAAGTGGAAATTAATGGTGGAGCTGTGCAGCTTTTCTCCGAAATTGCACCCTGTGGTGTTATCGGTTCTTTTATCCTTGATAAATTATCAGAGCCTCAGGAAATCTTCGGCTTCAAGCATCATTACATAAACGTTGCTCTTGATAGCGATATTTTAGCAACGATTTTCGATGCTATGAGTAAGAAAAACTGTATAGTAGCAACAAATGTTACCAGAAAGGCAGGGATGGAACGGAGGGTTACTCTTGTTCCCTTAAGAGTTTTCTGTAGTGTGCAGAACGGCAGACAACACCTTTTAGCTTTCGATCCCGTAGGGAAAATGATAAAATCCTACAGAATAGATTATCTGTCAGAGATTGACTTATTAGGTGTCTGCGACAGATTTGATGAATATCGAGAGCTTTTAAACAAAACTCAGGCAAATATGTGGGGCGTGAATAATCGTAAATATGTTGATAATCTGGATACGGTTGAATTTACGGTGCGCTTCGATAAGGGAGAAGAATATATTTTTGCCAGACTTATGAGAGAAAAGCGCTGCGGCAAGGTGGAGCAGATTGATGAAAATCATTGTAAATTTTCTGTACAAACCTATAATTGCTCCGAGCTTGTTCCCTGGATTCGTACATTTATCTGCCGTATTACGGACATTCACTTTTCTGATTCAGCTACCGAAGCCAGATTCAAAAACGATCTGAAAAGAATGTACAATATGTATGGTATTGAAGGAGGTGCAGAGGAATGATTTTCAGTGAGCTTTATTCTGCATATTACAACGCCGTTGCGAAAATTCTTTCAATGGCAATCGAAGAAGACACAACAGAAAAGGATTTGCAGAATATCATTGAAAACACTGCTTTTGCAGAAAGCAGCCTGACAATTTTACCTGCAATCAAAAACGGTAAATGGCAGGTTATTAACGATGATTTAACAACCCCCGTGCTGAATCCACCAACAATGCCATTAACAACATTACAAAAAAGGTGGTTAAAGTCACTTTCTCTTGATCCTAAAATCTGTCTTTTTGATGTTTCTTTTGAAGGCTTAGATGATGTTGAGCCTTTGTTTACTCCCGAGGATTACGTTGTTTATGACAGATATCTTGATGGGGATCCTTATTTTGATGAGACATACAGAAGAAATTTCAGGACTGTATTGGAAGCAATAAAAAATCAGCAGAGTCTGCGTATTGAATTTCTCAATAGAAAAAATCATTCTGTGGTTATGAAGATTTTACCCATAAAGCTTGAGTATTCTGAAAAGGATGATAAATTCAGGATTATTTCCAAGGGTGACAAATCCGGTGGTATAATAAATATTTCCAGGATTATCCGTATCGAAAAATGCGATGAATCAGAGCTTGATTTTTCAAGGGATAAACAGATCGAGCACGGTACTGTAAAGCTTAAGATATCTGATGAACGAAATGCTCTTGAAAGATGTATGCTTCATTTTGTCCATTTTGAGAAAAAAGTGGAAAAGCTTGATGATTATACATATATCGCTGAAATAAAATATGATAAGGATGATGAAAATGAGCTTGTTATACGGGTTCTTAGCTTCGGACCTATGGTTGAGGTTGTTGAGCCTGAAAGCTTCCGTAGCCTTATAATTCAACGATTGAAAAAACAAAAAAGCTGCGGCTTGATGTGAGAAATCAAGCTCGCAGCTTTTTTTCAGTGATAAAGGCTCTTTTGTGTAGTATAGTAGGTCTTGCAAGGGAAACAAACCCCTGAAAGACTCTGACAGAAAATACAGAAGAGCAAGCATATTCGCAGACTTTTTTCCGTGATAAAAGCTCTTTTGTGTAGTATAGTAGGTCTTGCAAGGGAGACAAACCCCTGAAAGACTCTCACAGAATACAGAGAAGACCTCAAACATAATAATAACGGAGGCGATATCCTGATTAACTGCGAGAGTCCCGCGAAAGGAAACATCTTGCTGCGCGGTGAACGTGGAGTTCATGCAGCGCGGTGAGTGTTCAAAAAAGACACCCACAGCAATTATATGTTTCAAGCGATCAGGAGCTATAAGAACTTTAGGTGTCTTGTTGCTAATAAAGATACGAGCAGTAAATTCTCGCCTGGTTGTATAAAATCAGAGTGTTAATGAGCAAATCGTATCTCGGAAAGGTGCAGAGGGCGAAAGCTGTCTGTTCGGGATAGGCTAAGGAAAGCCTGGTTCTGAAAACGCACCTTTATATGCACCGGGAAAAGGGTATTGATCCTGTGAATGCGGGATTGGCTCCCGCTCCCGGTGCGGTTAAAGAAAATACGGCAATTAATCAGTTGGATATAACTGTTTTGTTAATATGAATTTATGGTTTATAAAGGCACTTACAGCAACTATTCTATTAACTTTCGTGTGGAAAAGTTGGGCGTTGAGAACGCCCGTTTGAAGTGCCTTGTATATAAAAAAAGTATTATGTAAAAGGAGTGATTTTATGTTGCAGTATTTGAAACAAGAATCAAACATCGCGTTTACCGAAAACGGCGCTGTAACTTATAAGTCTACACAGTCAGATTGTCTTGATTTATTTTCAACAATCGGGGCATTACGCCGTGCAAGTGAACAGGAAATCATTGCTCGTTTTATCCGCGCATTTGCAGAGGATAAGGATATTGCAGTGAAATCATTGTTCTTTGCCCGTGATATTCGTGGTGGTCTCGGTGAAAGAAAGGTCTTCCGTGTTATCCTTAACTGGTTAGGCGACAATTCTACCGAGACAGTACGCAAGAATATGTCTTACATAGCAGAATATGGCCGTTTCGATGACTTATTCGCATTATTCGGTACAGCTGCAGAGAAGGATATGCTTGCATTTTTAAAGTCACAGCTTGAGCGTGACTTATGCGCACTTGAACGTGGCGAGGAGGTATCCTTACTTGCAAAGTGGTTACCTTCTGTAAACGCATCAAACAGATTCACCGTACTTATGGCGAAGAAGATTGCACGTTATATGTGCATGAATGATGCGACCTACCGTAGAGTGCTTGTACGCCTCAGAGCACACATTAAAATTATCGAGAATAACCTTCGTGAGAAGAATTATACATTCGATTACGAGAAGCAGCCTTCAAAGGCATTATTTAAGTATCGTAAGGCTTTCAGCCGTAATGATGCTTTAAGGTACAGGGATTTCCTTGACCGTGCATCAAAGGGCGAAGCAAAGCTTAATGCAAGTACCCTTGCACCTTACGAGCTTATCGATCCTTATTTAACATCCGGTTGGGGTGCCTCCAGATTGAAGCGTATGACTGATGATGACAAGAGAACTCTTAATGCCACATGGGAGGCTCTTACTGACTCTGTTACACGTGAGAATGCAATTGCCGTTGTTGACACATCCGGCTCTATGTATTGGGATTCATGCCCTAGTCCTGCTGCTGTTGCGCTTTCTCTTGGCTTGTACTTTGCCGAAACCAATACAGGTGTTTTCAAAAATCACTTTATTGAGTTTTCAACTAAACCTCAGCTTATTGAGGTTAAAGGCGAAACCTTTGTTGAGAAGCTTGAGTACATCACCTCCTTCAATGAAATTGCAGATACCAATATTGAAGCGGTGTTCGATTTGATCCTTCGCACAGCTGTCAAGAACAGATTGTCTCAGGAGGATTTACCTTCAACAATTGTAATTATCTCCGATATGGAGTTTAATTCCTGCGTTGAAAATGCAAGCGAAACCAACTTCAACAATGCAAAGAGAAAGTATGCCGATGCCGGCTACAAGCTTCCTAATGTTGTTTTCTGGAATGTTGCAAGCAGAAATACTCAACAGCCTGTCACAAAGAATGAGCAGGGGGTAGCCCTTGTATCAGGTTGCACAACAAAGCTTTTTAATCAGGTTTTGGATGGCGACTTGAAAGAGAAGACTGCCTATGAAATAATGCTTGACATCCTTGGAAACGAGAGATATGATAAAATAGTAGCGTAAATTAAATCAGCCTTATGTCATCCTCCCGATGTATTCAGTATGTCGGGGGGATTAAGAATAATTGCTCAATTTACGCCTTTTTTCAGTAAATTTGAGTGTGAATTATCTTTATGAGAGGAGAACGTAATTATGGTAGAAATAATCGGAGCAAATAACATAGCTAAGTGCTTTACAGATGTGGTTGAAGCTGTTGCTATTGAACAAATCAGAGCTGTTTGCGATGAAAAAGCTTTCAGTGATTCTAAAATCCGTATAATGCCTGATGTTCATGCCGGAAAGGGATGTACAATCGGTACAACAATGACTATCACAGACAAGGTTGTGCCTAATATGGTTGGCGTTGATATCGGATGCGGAATGTACACAGTAGCACTCGGGAATGTAGACATTGATTTTGAAAAATTTGATGAGGCTGCACATTTTATTCCTTGCGGAAGAGAAGTGTGGGATACTTGTCAGGAGAAGTTTGATATGACAAACCTTACCTGCTACAATAAGCTTTTGGATCCTGACAGACTTGAGCGTAGCCTCGGTACGCTTGGTGGAGGAAATCACTTCATCGAAATAGATGTTGATTCCTTGGGAAACAAGTATCTTGTTGTTCACTCTGGTAGCCGTAATCTCGGCTTGCAGGTGGCTACAATACATCAGGATATAGCTATCGGTTTGCATGATGGTACACTTGAGCGCGAACAGAGGCGCAGAGAAATTATCAATACCTGCAAGGCTGAAGGCAGAGAAAATGAAATTCAGGCAGCTTTGAAGCAGTTTGATGCAGAATGGGATTACTCATCCTTTTCATTGCCTCATGACCTTCGTTACCTTTACGGTCAGTTTATGGCTGACTATTTACACGATATTGATATCTGTCAGAAATTCGCAAAACGAAGCCGTGAAAAGATGGCAGAAATTCTGCTTGAGAGAACCGGAATCCGAGGCGGAGAAGCCTTCCATACAATCCACAACTATATCGATGTGGAAAATATGATTCTCCGTAAGGGCTCTGTTTCTGCACAGAAGGATGAAAAGCTTTTGATTCCTATAAATATGCGTGACGGAAGCCTTATATGTATCGGTAAGGGTAATGAGGAGTGGAACTATTCTGCACCTCACGGAGCAGGTAGATTGATGTCCAGAACAAATGCCAAGGAATCCTTCTCTATGGAGGAGTATAAGGAGCAGATGAAGGGTATTTATACAACCTGCGTAACAGAGAGTACCCTTGATGAATCTCCTATGGCATATAAGAATATGGAAGACATTGTGAAAAACATAGAGCCAACTGCAGCAATTGTGGAGGTAATCAAGCCAATCTACAATTTCAAGGCTGCAGAGTAAAGCGAGTAGTTTTGTGTGAATAAATGAAAACTCAGTACGGGTGAATTGCCTGTACTGAGTTTTTGCGTTTAATTATTTATAAGAGGCATTTCTGTCATTCTGAGCCTTGCGCATCCGTAAGGGTAAAGCTCAATTTTCTGTACCTCGGAAATTGGTGATATGGATTTAGGGGTTTTTCTGCAGACTGTTCTGTACGGGAATTTCAGTCCCCAGTTAATTTGCTGCATTTTTGCCTTGATGGTTAAGGGTGGATTTTCCTGAGAGAAGGGGATATTTCCCACAGAGTTGAATTGCACTTCAAAATCTGTATCCGAATATCCGTAATTCCACGGAGTCTGTGGGATAAACTGATAATCACAATAGGGGAATTTACGCTCAACGCCTCTTCTTACATATTCTCTCATTTCCTTTTCGTATTTAATCGGAACAGAGAATAGCAGTGAGCCCATTTGCAGAGCAGTAAGATTGTTTGGTCTTTCCTTTAAATAGGGTTTGGTTGTAAATTCTAATGTGATTTCGGTTTTTCCGGGCATGATTGCAAATTCAAGCTCCTTAACCTCTGTGCTTTCTCCGTTGACCTTGAGGCTTTCAGCAAATGAAGGAACACGGATTTTAAATGTGAAGGGCTTCTCTGCATCAATATAATAGTGCATCTGATTTTTAAATGGGTAGTCAGTTTCAAGCCTTATGGTAATACCATTGTCTTTAAGTATAGAAGGTAGCATAACCGAATTGATAATTGTGTCATCCTTGTGCATAAAGGTGGAAAGAGCAAATTTCGGCCATCCCTGATTGAAGTTTGCTGTACAACAACCGAAATTTGGTTGAAGACCGAAGGTGTGAGCATAATGCCCGTTTGTGCTGAATGGTGCCATAAGCATTGTTTTCTGACAGGCAATCTGGTTTACCATTTGCACATATTGGTGAGTCCACATATCCTCGCTGAGAGTGGCAGGGAGAGCATTGAAGCCAAGCACCTCAAGGCGCTCCGCCCATTTGTTGTCGCCGGTATGTGCAAAAAGCTCCTCGTAGGAATACATCTGCTCCACAACGGCGCAAAGCTCTGTGCCTCTTGAAGGGTCAATGCCCGAAAGCACCTCATCACCGGTAAAGCCCTCGAAGGCGGTGCCGTTATATTTATCAAGCGCCTTGCGGAGCTTTTCAGCATTGTCGGTGTATTCCTCGCCGAGTAAATCGTGTGAAACGGCTTCGCTTTTGAGCATCATAGCAAGGTTTACTATGTGTGTTTTTCTGAGCCATATATGACTCGGCTTTTTCCAGGCTTCAATTGCCGTGTTGTAATCAAAGCCTTGTTTTTTGAGGATTTTTCCTAAATCCTTTATCCATTCCTCACCATATTTTTCATACAGGAAATTCAAAGTGATAAAGGTCTCAAACCATCGGTATTTTGCCCAACCAAAGAGCCTGATTTCTCCGCTTTTGAGAAGGTCATAGTAGTTTTTTAGCACATTGTATACGGCCTGAGGAATTCTTTCGTCACCGGAACACTCGTAATAAACCTTAAGTGTTTTTGTTATAAGCTGAACCGCCCAGGTGTCGTACCTTGCTCTTTTTTTCTTCTTGCAGGGACAAATCCATCCATCCTCTTCCTGGGCGCCCAGAATAGCATCAATGTATTTTTTTACAGTGGCAATCATATCCTCGTTTTCAAGAAGATATGCCAGAGGAATAAAGCCGTCAAGCCAGTAGGGTACTCTTTCCCAACCCTCACGGCTTCCGCCTATCCAGGCGCTGTCACGGATATCAGGCCATATTTTGTGGAGATTACCGCTTAAGCCCTCTGCCTGTATTTCCAATTGTCGGCGTAGCCAACCAAGAGGCTTCAGCTCATTTGAGGTGTAGAAATTCCATTTGTTCATATTGCTTCTCCTGTGTGTTTGTGTAAACCCATTTTTTATTTCTTTTTGCCGACAGTTTTACTCTGTCTGATATGTAACATCCTCAAACTGCATTGTTACCTCTTCACGGGTAAAGCCCTCAAGGTTGTATCTGTCGGAATAGTAATTGTATTTATCAATATCGAAAGAGGTGTCGGGTTTACAGGTAATCATCGTGCAGCCTCTCTGGGAGCCTTCCTTGTCAATGCCTGAATATGCGAAATAGTCAATACTGTAGCCGTAGCTGAAGCAGACACCCTTGTATTCAAAGGTGGTGTTGTTGTAGTGGTCGTGACCGTTGTAAATACCCTTTGTAGAGCCGAGCTCAAGTATTTTCTCGAAAAGATCATCCTCGCCGAGACCACTGTAAACTCTTCTGCCGCCTTCACCGATAATACCATCAAGGTATTTCACATTTTCGGTGTCCTTGAAATCGTTTTCAACAAATTCATTCCAGCCATCAGCCATTTCAACAAGGGGAATGTGGAAGAATGCCTGTGATTTCACTGTGCCATATTTTTTGAACAAACCGCCGTTGGTATCTCCTTGAATTGATTTTATAACTGCATTGTTTTCTGCGTTCATTCTGTTGATTTCTGTTTCGTACCATTCAACCTGATTGGGATGAATGTTGTCGTAAGTACCTGCAATACTGTCTATAAGATTATTTTTTACATAAGCCTGAGAGTCAATAAGCACCATAGCCTGAGTGATAATTCCTTTTGAATTCTTAACCTCAATGATATGATTTCCGAAGCCGTCAACATCCTCAGGACCTGCCTGGAATAAACAATGCTCAAATTCTTCGTTTGAGTAAAATTCCGCTACTGCCTCTCTGTCAAAATATGAGTAGCATTCGGCATCGTGGTTACCGAAGGTGACACTCCAGTAAACTCCGAGACTTTCCATAAGATTAGCGAAAGCCTTTGCTCCGCTTTTATTGTTGAAGGTTCCTGCCATATAGGGTACGGGGAATGCAATATCACCCGTTGCAATAACAAGGTCAGGCTTTTCCTTTATAATCATTGTTGCAACTGCGTTAAGCGCCTTCTCATCAACCGTTTTAGAAAGGAACCCGCCGCCGATATGAATATCCGTAAGGTGCATTACCTTAAAATCTTCATCGGTTGTGAAATACCAGTAACCGTTTTCATCCTTCTGAGGAATAAGCTGATTTTCGTACTCGGGCTTCGGGTAGGAATTGCCTTTTTTAACGAGATTCTGAACAGCCAAAAGATTTGCACCGGCTACAAGAATTGCTATAACCACAACCACACCGATGAAGGAGACAAATCTCTTTTTATGATTCCTTACTTTTGCTTTCGTTTTTGCCATAAACAACACTCCCTGATTTAAGATATATTTACAATAAATAGAATAACATAAGGCGCCATAATATTCAATTGTGCTAATTACCTAACTATTGGCGGGATTTTGTGTCCATTCCTACAAAAAATCCTTGGAATGAATGTCATAGAAAACACCTTTTTTATTAAGACTTCCACCTTAAATGCATCGCATTACAGAGCAATTATACCATAGCCGTATACGGTTTCTATAAATATATAAAATTTCGTTTTCGTTATTGAAATTCTTGCGGCAATTATATATAATATTGTGTATATAAAAAAAGAAAGGAAACGGAAAAATGAATAAAGAAAAGCTTTCCAAAAAATCCTGGTTCACAATATGCCTGTTCAGCTTTATGGGTGGTATTGCGTGGAATATTGAAAATATGTATTTCAATACATTCCTTTACGGCTCTGTATATGCAAATGCCTCCGAGGCTGCTATGGCAGGCTCAATGGCACCTACAACTGCTATCAGTCGTATGGTTGCTCTTTCTGCTGTTGCTGCGGTGCTTACCACATTTATTATGGGTACTCTCAGCGATAAAATGAGAAACAGAAAATTCTTCATTTCTGTGGGCTACATACTCTGGGGTATTGTTACCGGTCTCTTCGGCTTCATCACTACCGATAATGTTGCAAGTATTTTTGGTCTTACCGATGAGGCAATAACTCTTACAACTACCGTCTGGGTTGTTATTGTAATGGATGTTATTATGACCTTTATGGGCTCCACGAGTAATGATGCCGCCTTTAATGCATGGCTTACGGATATTACAACTCCGAAAATCAGACCTGCTATCGAAACAACACTTACATTTGTAGGCTTCCTTTCTGTTGCTGCGGTTATGGGTGTGGGTAGTCTTGCTCAGTCAGGTGCGGTTTCTTACAAGGCATTCTTCGGTGTGCTGGGTATTATTGTTTCACTTTGCGGTGTGGCAGGACTGTTCCTTATTAAAAATCCCGAGTATAAGTCAAAGGAAAACGAGGTTTCCTCAAGCTATTGGGCAGATCTTTTCTATGGCTTCAGACCTTCCGTTATCAAGGATAACACCAGACTTTATCTTGCCCTTTTTGCTATCGGCTTCTCCAGTATTTCATATCAGGTGTTCTTCCCATACCTTCTCGTTTATCTCCAGTATGTAGTTATTCCTCATAACGGAGACAACCTTCTCAGCGCAAGCGTTATTATTACCGCGGCATTGGTTATAGTGGCTCTTATTGCGGGCTTCGTTGTACTCCTTAAGCTTTCTGCCAAGAACAAGGCATATGGTCTTGTTCCTTGTACAGTTCTTATGACAGCAGGACTTCTGCTTCTTTCTGCCTCAACAGATATCCGCGTGATTCTTATTGGTGTTGTACCTACACTTGTGGGTAATCTTGTTAAGTCGGAGGCCAAGCGGTCTTAGGAAGA
>JAZSCI010000134.1:0-4790 GCA_045602865.1 Acutalibacteraceae bacterium | reverse complement strand
TTGATTTTTTTACTATATAGTAGTATTATATATACTGTATAGTTATAAGGAAAAATATGCGATTTTTATGGAGGTGCTTTCCTTGAGAATATTGAAATTTTCGGTGTTAGCCGTATTTATGGTCACACTGTTGCTTTTTTCATATTTCTTCATAAGTGAGAATATTAATGTGGACAAGACCTATCCCACCATTACTATTGAAGGGGATATGCTTGAGGTGGATACCGATGCAGAAGAGTCGGATTTTCTCAAGGGCGTAACTGCCTTTGATGAAAAGGACAAGGATCTGACCGGTGATGTAATTGTGGAATCGGTATCAAAATTCCGCGAAAAAGGAATTTGTAAGGTTACTTACGCTGTGTGCGACAGTGATAACCACGTAGCAAAGGCTACCAGAAAAATCAAATACAAGAATTATGTATCTCCCAGATTCAAGGTTAAGGAGTCTACCTGCTTTTCAATTTACGAAAACACAAATGTGGAGGGAATTATTGAGGCAATTGATTGCATTGACGGAAACATTACCCGTGATATGATTATCACCTCTGAGGATTATACACCTGCGGTTTCAGGTGTGTTTACCCTGGATGTGTCCGTTACAAACAGTAAGGGTGACACATCTAAAGTACAGCTTCCCTTGATTGTAGAAGACAGAAGCATTTCAGCACCTGAAATAAAGCTTTCGAATTATCTTATTTACCTTGATAAGGGTGAAAAAGTGAATTTAAAGGATTATATCGAGTCTGCAACCTCCAGGGATGGAAATGACCTTAAATCAGAGGTGTCGGTAGAATCGCAGATTGATTTCAACAAAAGCGGAACATACAATGTTCACTATTATGTAAAGGATAAGGATGGAGAAAGAGGCCATACGGTGCTCTCTGTTGTGGTAGGTAGTTAATATGAACGGAAGAATTACGATTGAATGGTTCAGCATCTGTAAGGATGTTGTGAAAAATATCTGGCTGTGTGTTCTTGCGGCTCTTGTGGGGCTTATGGGTATTTACATAGCTACCCATAGTGTGTATTCTCCCGAGTACACCTCAAGTGCTACTATTGTTGTAAGCGCAAAGGGTACGGGAGGAGGAACATCTTCCATTTTCTCGGTTTCCACAGAGCTTGCCGACATCTTTTCGCGAATTTTCCCCACTCCGCTTATGATGAGTGAGGCAGCAAAGGAGATGGGAGTTGATTCCTTTGACGGAAAAATAACCGCTACAGTGCTTCCAGAAACGAATTTCGTGGAAATCAGGGTAACAAGTGACAGTCCGAGAAAATCCTATGAGCTTCTTTCTGCAGTTCTTGAGGTTTATCCCGATGTTTCTAAAAACTCCTTTGGAAACGCAGTTGTAACACTTTTGAAAAATCCCTCTATGCCTGTAGCCCCTTCAAACAGCATTTCCTCGGAAAATAAATCTCTTGCAGTTGCGGGATGCACTTTCATTGTTCTGGCTATGATAATTGTTCTCTCGATTATGAGGGATACAGTAAAAACAGAAGGGGATTTCGTTGACAAAATTGACTCAAAGCTTCTTATCGCTCTTCCTCATATTAATAAGAGATTGACATTGAAGGAGCGACTTCAAAAGAAGAAAAAAGGCTTGTTGATTGATGGTAATGCCTATGTGAGTCTGAGATTTGTGGAGAATTTCGGTAAATTGGCAGCAAAGCTTGAAGGTGAAAAAGCCAAGCACGACACAAAGGTTTATGCCGTTACAAGTATTACCGAAAATGAGGGTAAATCCACTATCGCTTCTAATATGGCGTTGGCTCTTGCCAGCCGAGGCTACAGAGTGGTGTTGTGCGACCTTGATGGTGAGAAGCCTGCACTTTACAAGATATTCAATCTCAAATACAAGGAAAAGGCAGAGCTTGGTGCTCTCTTTAATGGTGATATAGATAACAAGGATTATCGCCTGAGAAAGTACAGGAAAACAACTCTTTCACTGGCGGTAAATACCCGTGCTTATCCCAAGGAAACTCACAAGTGGATTGAAGAAGGCAGGATTCAGAGAGTCCTGGCATCCCTTAAGGAGCAGGCAGATTTTGTTATTGTGGATACAGCACCCCTGACAGGAGATGCTTCTGTTACGGATATTCTCAAAATTGCCGATGCTTCGATTCTTACAGTAAGAACGGATGTTGTGAAAACCAAAATTATTAATGACTATGTTGATAATATCAGAAATGTGGGTGGAAAGCTTATAGGCTGTGTGCTCAACGATGTTCATACAGATTTCCTTTCTCTCGGCCTTTCAGGTGCAGAAGAGGAAGGAGCGTATTACTACAAGCATAAAAAATCCCATAAGGGGTACGGTTACGGATACGGCTACGGAAGCTACGGTGGCTATGGTAAATATGCTTACGGAAAATACGGAAGTAACTACGGTAAGTATGATTACACCCGTGGTTTTTCTGATGAAAGAGAAGATACAGAGGATTAAAAAATGAGTCAGACAAATAAAAACAAAAGCAATCAGGACACAAAGATTTATATTTATTTCAGCGATTTCCTGAAGGCTGTAAAAAAATTCTGGTGGGTTTGCGTGGCTTTTGCGGTGCTTTTAGGTGGCTATAGCTTTTACGATGGCTACACCAACTACACTCCCAAATACCAGGCTTATGCAACCTTTACGGTAAGCACACAGAATTCCTCATCAGTAAACGGAATTTCTGCATATTCCTTCTATTATGATGCTTCTGCCGCAAATCAGCTTGCAAAAACCTTCCCTTATCTTTTGCAGACCAATATTCTCAAGGATGCTATAAAAGAGGATCTTGATGTGGAGGTTCTTCCTGCTTCACTTTCTGCACAGTCGGTGGCAGGCTCAAACATCTTTACGCTTAGCTCAACAGGACTTGATCCACAGCTCACCTATGATGTTCTCGTCAGCACAATTGATAATTACCCTGCTGTTGCAAAATATGTTGTGGGTAATATTAAGCTTGATGTGATTACCGCACCTGCAGTACCTAATGCACCGTACAATGGAACGGAGTATGTGATGGATACTATAAAGGGTATTCTTATGGGTATTACAATCGGCGGGGTATGGATGCTCTTTTACACCGTGCAAAGGCGCACAATCCGTACCAAGAAGGATATCAAGGCTCAGCTTAATTGTGAGCATCTGGGTGATATTCCCCGTGTTAGCTTCAAAAAATATCAGAAGCAGATGGATCAGTCTGTGCTCTATACAAATTCTTCGGTAGGAAATAGCTTCCAGGAGTCCTTGCGAGTGCTCAGAAATGTTATTATGCACAAGCTTGGCGAGGGTGAAAAGGTGATAATGTCAACAAGCACGGCACCCAGTGAAGGTAAAACAACCGTTACCACAAATATGGCTCTTGCTCTCGGAGCATACGGCAAAAAGGTGCTCCTTGTGGATGCGGATGTGAGACACCCGAGCGTTGTGAAGCTCCTGGGACTCAAGCTTGATGATTTTGATTACGATGCAATCAAGGAAGGCTACAAGCTGAAAAAGCTGGATGATTTAAAAATTACCCTTATGGTTATGGATCCCTCAAAGGATAATCTCCAGAGTACAACAAACTCCAAGGAGCTGAAGCAGTTGTTCAAATCCTTGCGTGAAGAGTATGATTATATTTTGATTGATACTCCGCCCTGCGGTCTTGTTTCCGATGCGTTGTTCATAGCACCTGCAGTTGATGCGATTGTATATGTTATTTCTCAGGATACTGTGAAGGTATCGAGAATCCGCAGCGGTCTTGACAATCTTATGTCCACAGGAACAAAAATTATTGGTTGTGTTCTTAACAATGCACAGACCGGGGTTGGTTCCTATGGCTACGGAAAATACGGCTATGGTGGTTATGGCTACGGAAAGTACGGTTACGGAAAATATGGCTACGGGGAGAAGCAGAGTCGCTCTTCAAAGGGTATACACCGTAAAAAATAAACGAAAGGCAGAATAATGAAGCGGATTAAGATTAAGGATGCTTACCTTGCGGATATCCTCAAGGAATGGAAATGGCTCCTAAGCTATATTTACAAATACAAGTTAATATTGGTTCTGTATATTGCTCTGGGACTTTTAGCAACCGTAATGTCTTTGGGTGTGTCGGTAGCATCAAAATATCTTATCGATGCAGTTGTTCAGCATAGCTCAGGTACTCTTGTGAAATACGGAGTGCTTGTTGTAGGCTTGTCGGTGCTTCATTATCTGTTCAGCGCGTTTACTACCTGGGTTACGGCGGTGCTGAGCACCCGAGCCAACAATGAAATACGCCATGATATTTATTCTAATGTGGTTACGGCTGAATGGGAGTCTATCAGCAGATTCCATTCAGGTGACCTTATAAACCGACTTGAGGCTGATGTAAGCACAGTTTCAAATGGTGTAATTAATTTCATTCCGGGCGCATTTTCAAAGGGCTTACAGTTCTTCGGCTCCCTCGCCATTGTCCTTTATTATGACAAAACTATGGCTTTTCTCGCTCTTATGAGTGCCCCCTTCTTCTTCTTTTCTTCAAAAATTCTTATGAGAACAATAAGAAAATACAGTAAGAAAACAAGAGAGCTGAATGGTGAAATTATTTCATATTCCGAAGAATCTATGCAGAATCTTCAGATTATAAAGGCATTTGACCTTACTAAAAATTATATAGAAAATTTCAGGAAGGTGCTTGAGGGTTATCGTAAAACACGGCTTGAATACGAAAAATTCAATGTGATTATGACCTTGACTCTCTCTCTGATAGGTCTTGTGGTAGCTTATTCCTGCTACGGCTGGGGTGTTTACAGACTTTGGCAGGGGGCTATAACCTAC
>JAZSCI010000133.1:0-2316 GCA_045602865.1 Acutalibacteraceae bacterium | reverse complement strand
GGGTTTACGACGTTGTATGCGGTGCACCTAATGTAAGAGATAATATGAAAATTGCTTTTGTAAAAGCAGGCGGCAGAGTACCCGCAGGTGAAATCACAAAAGCAACTGTTGCAGGCTTTGAGTCTGAAGGTATGTGCTGTTCAGCATTTGAACTTGGTCTTTCCGATGATAAATCAGGTCTTATGGAAATTGACGTTGATGCACCCAACGGTACTGACCTTAAGGATATCTATCCCATTGACGATATTATTTTCGAGGTTGACAACAAATCGCTCACAAACCGCCCTGACCTTTGGGGACATTACGGAATTGCAAGAGAATTTGCAGCCCTTACAGACAGAGAGCTTAAGCCTCTTCCACTTTCAGATCTCAGCTATGATGGTGATGTTAAAATCCCCGTTAAGGTTACAAGACCTGACCTTGTTTACCGTTATTCCTGTGTAAAAATGGATAACATAACAAAGAACACAAGTCCCTTGTCAATGCAGATAAGACTTTACTACTGCGGTATGAGGGGAATCAACCTTCTTGCCGACCTTACAAACTACATTATGCTTGAAATGGGACAGCCCACACATGCCTTTGATGCAAACAAGATTGATGAAATCGTTGTAGGCACACCTGATGAGCCCTGCAAATTCACCACACTTGATAACACCGAGCGCGATATCACAACCGACACACTTCTCATACAGAACGGAAACACTCCCGTAGCAATTGCGGGTATTATGGGTGGTCTTGACTCCGAAATTGTCGGTGACACAAATGCGGTTGTTCTTGAGTGCGCAAACTTTGATGGAGTTTGTGTAAGAAAATCATCTTCAAGACTCGGTCTCAGAACAGATGCTTCTGCAAGATATGAGAAAATGCTTGATCCCGAAATGACTGTTGTTGCTGCAAAGAGATTTGCATATCTTTTACAGGATATAGATTCAGAGGCAAGAGTTGCTTCTCAGCTTACAGATGAATATGTAAGAAAATATCCTGAGATCACCATTGACTTTAACAAGGCTTATGTTGACAAGTATACAGGTATTGACATTTCTAACGACAGAATTGTTAAAACTCTTACAAATCTTGGCTTCTGTGTAGATCAGAACGATGATTCCTTTACTGTAAAGGTTCCATCCTTCAGAGCAACAAAGGATGTTACAATAAAAGCTGACATCATTGAGGAAATCACAAGAATTTACGGTTATGATAACTTCAGCATCATCACCACAAAGAGCCCTCTTAAGCCTGTAAAGAGCTCCCCTGTTCGTTCACAGAGCAACGAAATCAAGGACATTCTTGTTAAGCATTATGACCTTCACGAGGTTCACTCATATATCTGGTGCGATGTTCGTAAGTACAAAAAGCTTGGCATTGAGGTAGAGGAAAATGTAAGAGTTCTCAACATTGAAAGCTCCGACAACGGAACAATCAGAAACTCTATGCTTCCCACCCTTCTTTGTGCTGCATACGACAACAAGGATTTCTCTGATAGCTTCGGTATTTTTGAGATAGGCAGAGTTGCAGCGGGTATCAAGGAAGATACAACCGCTAACGAAAGAAGAAGACTTGGTGTTGTTCTTTATGACAAGACAGTCAGCGAAAAGGATTTATTCTTCAAGGCTGTAGATATTGTAAATTCTCTTGTGACTCTCATTAAGCACAAGACTCCCGTTCTTTCCAAATGTGCTCCCCTTCATGCATGGCAGCACCCGAAGAATACGGCAAGCATTTCTGTTGACGGAATCACAATCGGCACGCTCAACACCCTTCATCCCTCCAATGCACAGAAGCTTGACAAGAACGGCTCAGCTGTATGTATTGAGATTGATGTTGATGATTTCATCACTGTTGACGGTGTGAATATCAGCTTTGAGGAGCCCTCCTCTCAGCAATCCACATACTATGACCTTTCACTCGTTCTCAAAGCAGGAGTTACCTTTGCGCAGCTTTCCGAATGCTGGGATTCACTCAACATTACTGAGCTTAACAGTGTTAAGGTTATAGACACCTATGAAAAGGATGATATCAAGAGTATTACAATCCGCCTCATCTTCTCCTCTAAAGACAGAACTCTTGGTATGGATGAGGTACAGACACATATCGACTCCATTCTCAAAAATCTTAATAACATTGGTATTGAGATGAGAGCCTAATATTTACCTTTTCTTAATAAATTACTATTGTAATTTTTCGTTTTTTGGTTTATAATTATAAAAAGATTAGAAGGAGGTGTTGTTATGAGTAAAACTATTCAGTTTGAAATCAGCAACCAACAGGAAAACGAAATGAGAGAAATTCTCATCAGCGTTTATGATGCATTAG
>JAZSCI010000132.1:0-1907 GCA_045602865.1 Acutalibacteraceae bacterium | reverse complement strand
CTCTTGAAGCCATTGTGATTCCTGACAGTGTAGAAAGCATAGGCTCTAACGCCTTCAACGGATGTAAGCTTCTTGATTTTATTGTTATCCCTGAAAATTTGGTGTCTGTCGGCGAACAGGCATTCTATAATTGCGGATATTACAATAACGAGAATAATTGGGATAACGGACTTCTTTATATCGGGAAAACTCTTGTCTGTGCAGATTCTGCAATAAGCGGCAGATGTGTTTTGAGAGAGGGTACGGCAGGAATAGTTTCATACGCTCTTGCAAGCTGTACCTCCGTTATCGGTATTGTTATTCCCGAAAGCGTTACTGTCATTGGCTACGGTGCATTCCGTGGTTGTAGCAAAATGAAATATGTGTTCTTTGGCGGCACAAAAGAAAAGTGGTCAGATATAGCTGTTGGCGGAGGAAATATGTATCTTACATTAGCTACAAAGCACTACGAGGCTACTGATCATATATATGAAGTTGTAATTGATTCTGAGCCCGATTGCGTTACAACCGGCAGGAAGCACAGCGAGTGTACTGTGTGCGGTTACGAAAAAACCTCCGAGATAATTCCTGCTGTAGGACACAGCTACGGTGAGTGGATAGTCGATAAGGAAACAAATTGTACAGAAAACGGCTCAAAATATAGAGTATGTGCCGATTGCGGAGCCACAGAAAGAGAAGCAATTGTTACCTCCGGACATAATTATTCGGAGGAATGGACTATTGACAAGGCGGAAACCTGTACTGAAAACGGAAGCAAATCCCGCCACTGTACAATATGCGATGATAAAACAGATGTAACTGTAATTGAGGCAACAGGACACGATTACAGTGAATGGGAGATTTCTGCAGAAGCTGACTGTGTAAATGAAGGAAGCAGAAACAGAAGCTGTAATACCTGCGGACAGGTTGAAAATGAAGTGATACCTGCCAAGGGACACAAATGCTCCGATGAATTGATAGTTGAGGTGGAGCCTACCTGCACGGAAGAGGGCAGCAAGCATCGTATTTGTACGGTGTGTGGTGAAAAAGTTGATGTAACAGTTATGCCGGCAAAAGGACATAGTTGCTCCGATGAGTGGGTAGTAGAGGTGGAGCCTACTTGTACGGAAGAGGGTAGCAAGCATCGTATTTGTACGGTATGTGGCGAAAAAGTTGATGTAACACCTATAGCTCCTGAAGGACACAGCTATTCCGATGAGTGGATAATTGATTCAGAGCCTACCTGCACGGAAGAAGGCAGTAAGTCCTATCACTGTGCTAAATGTGATGAGAAAAGTAATATAACACCGATAAAGGCTAAAGGACATAGCTACGGTGAATGGAGCGTTACAGCAGAGCCTGATTGTAGGAATGATGGCTCGCTGACCAGAAAATGCACGGTATGTAATGAATGTGAAATTGAAATCGTTCCAGCACTCGGACACAGTTTTCTTAATGAATGGACAATTGATGTTGCTGCTTCCTGCGAGAAGAAGGGAAGTAAATCAAGACATTGTGCATCATGTGAAGCAAAAACAGATATTACTGAAATTGAAGCGCTTGGTCATAATTACATTAAAAGCAGTTCTTTAACAGAGCATCCGCATACAATTACCTACACCTGCAGTCAGTGTTATGATGTGAAGGAGGAGTATGTTCGCAGTGAGGGCTGCATAGCGTGTGATTTCACTTTGGAATTGAATACTGACGGTACATACAGAATTGTAGGTTACACAGGTACACAAACAGATGTTGTGATTCCGGTAAGCTATAACGGAATTGCTATTACCTCTGTTTACAATAATTGCTTCAAGGGTAATAAATCCTTAACAAGCATTATAATTCCTGATGGTATTACTTCTGTGGGTAATGCGGCATTCTACGGATGCACAAGCCTTTCTCATGTCAGCATTTCAGATACGGTAAAG
>JAZSCI010000131.1:0-3572 GCA_045602865.1 Acutalibacteraceae bacterium | reverse complement strand
TGATATGTGATATAATTCTTATGATTATTTTTAATATGGATTTTAAAAGGCAGAGGTAATATGGACAGTAAAAAGAGATGTAAATGGTGTAATCCGAAAAATGAGTTATATGTTGAATACCACGACATGGAATGGTGTGTGCCCAATTTCGATGACAGGTATCTTTATGAAATGCTGATTCTTGAATCCTTTCAGGCGGGCTTATCCTGGGAATGTGTTCTCAATAAGCGAGAAAGCTTCAGAAAAGCTTATGATAATTTTGATTTGAATAAGGTTATTTCTTATGACAGCACAAAGATAGATGAGCTTGTAAATGATAAAGGGATAATAAGAAACAAGCGTAAAATTAATGCCAGTATCAATAATAGCAGGATTTTCAGGAATATATGTGATGAATACGGCTCCTTCTGTAATTATTTGCTCACCTTTACCGATGGTGCGATTATTTACGAAACAGAAAAAACAACAAATGCCCTGTCAGATGCAATTTCCCGAGATTTGCAGAAGCGGGGAATGACCTTTGTCGGCTCTGTCATTATATATTCATATCTGCAGGCAATCGGTGTAATATACTCCCACGACAAAGAGTGCTTTTTACACAAAAAAACCACCTGAAGACAGACTTTGTCACAGATGCACCAACAACAGGTGGTGCGCTTTTGCGGATATCATTAAATGAAATGGGAAAATTAAAAAACAAAAAAACTTGTCTTAATTCACAAAAATACTTGAAAGCGTGTAAGATAAATGTTAAAATTATCTAAAAAATCTGCATTGGAGATGAAGTGATGTTCAAAAAGAAATCTGCACCTGCTACGGAAATACCGAATGGTGCACTTAAGCACAATGAAGGCAAGTACATTACAAAATTTGAGTATGTTTGTATTATGCTTGCAAGAATCGGAGGAATGTTCGGAACGACTCTTACAGGTACGCTTGCGGCTGCCTTTTTACATGAGCTTTATTTCGGACCTGCCGGTGTAAATGCGGATGAAATTGCAGATATCCTTGCGGTACAGTCAACCTTAACCACGATTTTAGGTATAGCACTTGGTGCCGTTTCGGGTATAATTGTTCAGAAGTGGAAAACCCGCTGGGGCAGATATCGCCATTGGTATATTATTTGTCTTGTGCCTATATTTGCACTTACAGCGCTGTATTTCTACGTTCCTAAAGGTTGGACAGTTGAGCAGATGACATTATTCCGTTACGGAGTAGCATGTTGCCAGACTATTTTCAATACCTTTAACAACTTTGGTCAGAATATCGTTCAGGTTATATCTCCAAATCACAAGGAAAAGAAAACTGTTGCTACGATCTGGCAGTTGGCTTATTATATCGGTTACGGCGGAGCATATATTGCTACCTTCGTTTATGGTGAATTCAGCGATGACAAAAATGCTATGTATATGACTCTGGCACTTGTTGCTGCAGCTGTAACCGCATTCGGTAATCTTATGTGCGGTCTTTTCTGTAAGGAAAGAATTGAGCTTCCGAAGAAGGAAAAGGTTAAAATCTCAAAAGCGCTCTTCTCTCTGTTCAAATACAAGAATTATCGTGCATACCACGCAATGCAATGGGTAAATTCATTTGCTATGCTGGGAAGAATGTCCACATACCTTGCGGCAATAACAGTTGGTTCGTCAAAGAATCTTCTGCTTACTCTTCCCACAGCCGTAGGTACTGTTGTCGGTAATATTATTGCCACAAAGCTTTCAAAGAAATATGAGCCCACGAAGCTTCTTAAATTCTGCGGACCATACTCCCTTGTGTCGGCAGGCGTGCTTTTCGCAATCTGCTTTATAGAAGCTCAGTTCGGCATTATGTTCTTCAAGGGTTGGAACAGTATTTTCTTTTATGTGTTCTATTTTGTATTTGGTATCGGTATTGGTATTCAGGAGCTTTCAAACTCTCATTTCAACGTTGAATTCCTTGACTATCTTGAATGGCAGTGCGGTGAAAGAATGGAAGCTATTCAGGGCATTGTTCCCGGTTGGGTTGGCGCAGGCTGTAACTATCTCAAGGAGCTGGCAATTCCTTTTATGATTGCCTGGGCAGGTTATATGTCCTCTGCAGAGGGTGACCTCGTTAAAACTATGCAGGCACAGCCCGATTATCTTGCTACCTGTCTTAAGATACTTGCATTCCTGCTCTTCGGTTATACTACCGCTAATGTTCTCAAGGCTATTATCCTTAAGACCTCTTATGATGTTGAGGGCGAGAAGAAGGAAAAAATGTATCGTGAGCTTGAGAAAATCCGTGCTCAAAGACACGAAGAAAATCTCTCTCTTGAAAATAATGCTGAATAAGGAGCTTGACTGATGAAAAACAAAAAGAAACTTATTATTTCCGTTGTTTCTGTGATTGTTGTTCTTGGAATTATTGCAGGCGCTCTCGCTTTATATTTCACAAGATATCATAGAGATAAAAATGATACTGAGGATTTTTTCAGAAAGAATGTTTCTGCAGTCGGTTACGAAAATACCATTGAAAATGCATATCCTCAGACAGACCTTTACGGCATTATAAAAGACCATTTTGAGGCGGAATTGCCCGAAGGTAAAACAGAGAAGAAGGTTATTATTATTGGTTATGATGGTTGCCGTGCAGACATTCTGGCAGAAAAGAAGGAAAATGGTGCAATAAGCTATCTTCTTAAGAACGGCGCATCAAATAATCTTACCTACTGCGGCGGTGTGAATTATCCCGAGGAAAACACTCAGGACACCTCTACCGCTCCCGGCTGGTGCTCAATTGTTACAGGTGAATGGGCAGATGTTACCGGGATAACGGGCAACGGTATAGTAAAGGCGGTTGAACCAAAAACACTTATGACAAGCCTTGTTGAGGATGGCGTGATTGACAGCTCTGCTTTCATAACCAGATGGAAGGGGCATTTCTCCAGGGATGGCGCAACATATCTTGATGAAATGGCATATTGCCGGGAGCATAACCTTGATGTTGAATTTGAGCTTCGCAAAAACAATGATGATGTTCATCCCGGTGCTATGGAAGAAATCACAAGTGCTGATTGTGCAGACTTTGTGTTTGTCATTTATGAGGATACTGACTCTGCAGGTCACGATTACGGCTTCACATTTAACAATCCCGTGTACAAAGAGGCATTCAATACAGAGGATGCTTACGGCTATGAGGTAATCAAGGCAATTGAAGACAGAGAAACCTACGAAACAGAGGATTGGCTTATTATTGTGACAAGCGACCACGGTGGAGTGAAAACAGGTCACGGCGGTCCCAGTATTCAGGAAAGAATGACCTTTGTTGTAATGAACAAGGAATGGGAATAATGGTGTACAAACCGTCTGATTATTGAGAATATATTTTAAAATGCAACCTCTCTGCTTTTGCGGAGGGGTTGCTTTTTCTCAATATATGAAGGATGAACATTTTTGGAAAGTAATGTGCTTTACTTATAATGACTGTAGTATGTCGAAACGCATCTGCGTTTCGTAAAAGCCGATTCTTTATCGGCTTTTGCAAAATTGTATTTCTTAATTACAATTTTGCACTACATTCATTCAAAGGATTATAGTCGGATTTTCGAAGAAAAT
>JAZSCI010000130.1:0-4422 GCA_045602865.1 Acutalibacteraceae bacterium | reverse complement strand
CACAAATATGTATGTGCGCCGTTTTACAGAAAGCTCCGGCAGCACCGGAAAACAAAAGCTTGTTCCTCTTTCGTACTGGTCTGAATGGGTTTGCCAATGCTTCAGCTTCAGTGCACCTGTTGGTTGTGCCGTAAAGTGGTTTGCAAAAAAAGGAAAGGCTTTACCTGCGCAAAAAGGTCTTTTAACAGCTGAAACCGGTTGCAGAAAAGTTAAGGGAGGAACAATAAGCTGCCTTTCTTCTATTCCTCTTTTGAATGTTAAACCTATTGTCGGTTGCTTTACCACATCACCGAAAGAGGTTCTTTTCCCTGAGCCCGGTGTAGATATGGATATGCACTATATGAAGCTGCGCTTCTCTCTTCCAAGCAAAAAGGTCAGCTACTTAGGTACAATATTCATCACAACTCTTGAATCAATGTTCTTCTATATGGAAGAAAACTGGGAAATGCTTTGTGATGATATTGAAAAAGGTATTATCAACGACAAGGTTAATGTTCCTGATGAAATCAGACAAAAATACAACAAAAAGCTTAAACCCAACCCAAAAAGAGCAGCGGAATTAAGAAAAGAATTCCAAAAAGGCTTTGATGACTCCCCTATCATCCCCCGTATATGGCCGAATGTTGGGTGGATGTACGGTATGGGAACAGGCTCTCTCAGCTTCTACGCCAAAAAGCTCAGGAGATACATCGGTGATGATATTCCTATGCATTATCTCGGATATACTGCAACAGAGGCATTTATGGCTGTTCCTCTTGAATTCAATTCATTTGAATACGTTATTCTTCCGCAAAACGGATTCTATGAATTCAGACCGATTGAACAGGAAGGCTACGACAACCTTCTCACCATCAAAGACCTTGAGGTTGGCAAAGAATATGAGATTATTCTCACAAATATGAGCGGTTTCTATCGTTACAGAATCGAGGATGTCATCAAGGTAACCGGCTATTATAACCAGTCTCCTAAAATTACCTTCTGTTATAGACTCAACCAGATTGCAAACATCAGTGGCGAAAAGGTAAGCTCTCTCGCATTTGATGAAATTGTTGCAAATATGTCCGAGGAATCCGGTGATTTATATGTTGGTTACAGTATCTATGCTGACAGAAGCACATCACCGGGACACTACAAATTGTTTATTGAACTTGCAGAAGATATTTCTGATGAGAAAAAATCTACATACGATGCATTGTTTGAAGAAAAGCTTTGTAAGGGTAATGTATCAGTTGAGCCCCTTATCAAAAGCGGAGCTTTGGGACACCCCAAGGTTATGTTCCTGAAAAAAGGCACTTATGATGATTATCGTGAGGTGCTCAGAAAACGCGGAGCAAACCTTAATCAGGTTAAGCCTATAAAAGTTATTGATACCGATGAAAAGAAGGACTTCTTCTTTGCTCATACCGAGGAAAAATAATTATGAAATTAGATTACAAAGCAGAAGCCCAAAGCCTTAAAGCAAAAGGCTTGACAGATGATAAAGTTATAAAGGATTTAATTTCCTTCAAGGAGAAAAATCCTCACATTTTAAAGAAAAACTTGCCCTGCGAAATGTATGACAAGGTAAATCTTATGTGCAGAAAATATATGGACAGAATGGCTCGTTTTGAGGTTGATTATGATTTCACGGTAGATACCGAGGCTTTCAAAAATGTTGCCGTCTGCGCTCTTGAAAGTGCACCCTGCCTCCATTCACAGATAATAAACAATCCTATCACTCCATATTGGAAGGTTTCCGATTACAATGTGAACGAGTTTGTTTTTGCTGAAGAGGTAGATGATTTAGATAAAGCTAAAGAGGAGTTTTTCTCCCGCGAAATCCCGCTTAAAAGCAACATTCAGATGAATATTGGTCTTTTCTTCCATCAAGGCAAGACATACATTCTCTTTATATGGAATCATATGTGTATGGATGGCGGCGGTTTCAAAGCCTTCTGGAGCGATTTCTGCAAAGCCTATTCAGATTACGTTTTGAATGGCAAATCCCCTCTCTGCTTCTCTGTTGGCACAAGAAAGTATACTGAAGTATACAGAGATATGGACAAATCAAAACAGAAGAAAGCAAAGCAGCAATTGGCTAATGTATCTCCGAGAGACAAACACACAATGCCTTTTGAAAATAATAATGTTGAAAAAAGTGTTATAATTGTTTCAAGAAGCATAGAAAAAGAATATTTCGATAAAGCATTACAATACGCAAAAGCTATCGGTGCAACTGCTAATGATATTCTTGTTGCATCATATATGGACGCCTTGTTCAAGGTTGGCGGTTTTAACAATGATGAAAGCATCAGTGTATCTATAGCAACAGATTTGAGAAGACATATCAAAAATTCACAGAATCTGGGCTATACCAACCACGTTTCCTTTATTCACTGTTATCTTGAAGAAAAGGGCAACAACCTTAAAGACACCCTTTCAAAGGTTGCTAACAAAACCAAAGAATTAAAGAAAGATCCTTTTATAGGCTTGCATGGTCTTCCTCTGCTTAACTTTGCGTATAAATCTATGACATATCTTCAGGCTGAGCCCACTGTTAAGCTTTTTTACAGAAACCCTACCCTTTCCGTGAGTAATGTGGGCGCAATAGACACTGTTGCTTTCTCTCTTGCAAACAACAAGCCGTTTTCCGCTTTTGTTGCAGGGGCAGCAAAAAACAAACCCTGTGCGGTTATGACTGCACTAAGTATAAACGGCACATTAAATGCCTCTATGTGTCTCAGAGGTAATGAAAATGACAAAGCCGTTCTCGAAAATTTCTTCACAGAATTTGAAAAAAACATAAAATCTTTTTAAGAGAAAGACCAAAAACTCCCGTACAAGAAGCATAATTCTGTACGGGAGTTTTATATTTTGTTTTACATTTAATTTACAACGAAAATTAATCCTTTGTAAGTGCTCTTATGTATTTCTTGAAGAAAGCAACACCATCTTCTAATGAAGAAATCGGAATTCTCTCGTTTGTACCGTGAGTGGTAAGGAGAAGAGCAGTATCCATAAGGAATGGCGAATATCTGTAAATATTATCGCATACATCCTCATACTGACGGGCATCTGTTCCACCCATAACAAGATAAGGTGCAACAATTGCCTTGGGATCCATTGCTTTGCAAATCTCTGAAATAGCATTAAATGCACGTGAATCTGTGGGTGAAATCTTAGACGGATTCTTACCGCTTACAAGCTTAACCTCAGCCTTTGGCCCTGCATATTTCTTAATATGAGCTTCAACATCCTCAATAGTCTGTCCGGGCATTATACGGAAATTCGCAATTACACTTGCCTTCTGAGGAAGAACATTGGGTGCAGGGCTTCCGTTTGCCATAGTAACCGCTGTTGTTGTTCTCATCATAGATGCAACAGGAGGTATGTTGGAGCAAATCTTTGTCACAAGAGGCTTAAGTATAGGTAAATTGCTCATAACACATCTTACGGGATATGTTGTGTTCTTGCCGATTTCATTGAATAATGAATAAAGCTGATCTGTAAGCTTTGCCTCAAACTGATGATTTTCAAGTCTGCATACAATCTTAGAAAGCTCACCTAAAGCACTGTGCTTGGGTGGTTGTGATGAATGTCCGCCCTTTGCATTTACGGATATTTCGAAGTCAACATGACCTTTTTCAGCAATACCAACACCTGCAAGATGACCATCAATAACCTTGTCAACCTTAGCAGACAATATTGCACCACCTTCATCAATTACGCTATCAAGTCTGATGCCGCGCTCCTTGAACCATTTCATCATACAGGTTGCACCGCAATCATCATCCTCAGCCATAACCTCCTCATTATGACCAAAGCAGAGATACACATCTCTCTCAGGAACATAACCCTCTTCAAGAAGTGTCTCAACGGCTTCCATAACTGCGATAAGATGATTCTTAATATCAAGCGCTCCTCTGCCCCAAAGGAAACCATCGGCAACCTCTCCGCTGAAAGCGGGATGCTCCCAATCCCCCTCTGTACCGGGAGTAACGGGCACAACATCCTGATGAGCAAGTAAAGCTATAGGCTCTCTCTCAGGGAAATCACTCTTCCAGTGATAAAGAAGGCTTCGTGTTGATACAATCTCAAGCTCAAGCTTTTCATGAATCAAAGGATAGGCATTCTTGAGAAAATCGTGAAACTCATCAAATTTTGACCAATCAACAAGACTTTCATCTCTGTTTGCAATTGTAGGGATCTGTATTGCCTTTGAAAGATTGTTTATATATCTTTCAAGGTCAACACTTTCCTTTTCGCTCTGCTGAGCATCAGAAACTGGCTCTGCCTTATAGGTTGTTGCAGCGCGGAACATACTAACACCTACACCTGTCAAAGCCGCTGCGCCAAGTCCTGCAGCAATAACGGAACGTTTTTTCAAAACAATCACTCCAATAAATAATTTTAGAATAATGATATCTGGTCGCTATCGGGTAA
>JAZSCI010000129.1:0-2363 GCA_045602865.1 Acutalibacteraceae bacterium | reverse complement strand
GGCTGAGGTTAAGTATGGATTACAAAAACCCCATGCTCTCTCCCGAGGAGAGAGCAGAAAGCCTTCTCTCGATTATGACGCTTGAGGAGAAGGTTGCTCAGATGGATATTATCAGAGGCGTGGAGTTTTCCACAAAGCCTCACAAGCTTTATCATTGTGCAATCGAGGCGGATTCCGAGATTGATTATGAAAAACTCGGAAGCACCATAGGTAAAAACGGTATAGGCTTCATTCACGATGCCTATACAGAGCCTGCGGTGTTCAATAAATTTCAGAAATTCGTAATTGAAAACACCAGACTTGGCATTCCCTGTATATTTACGGGCGAAGCACTACACGGCATTCTCTGGCCGGGTGCTTCCGTATTCCCCGTACCTCTCGGACTTGCCGCAAGCTTTAACCGTGAAAATGTAAACAGAATCGGTAAGGCTATTGCCGCAGAGACAAGAGCTCTCGGTATGCAGGAAATACTCGCTCCGAACCTTGATGTGGCAAGAGAGCCCCGTTGGGGAAGAGTGGAGGAAACCTTTGGTGAGGATACATACCTTTCCTCGGAGCTTGCTTATGCTGTTATTACAGGTGAGCAGCAGAACGGCGCTTTCGAGAGAAAGGATTCTGTAATATGTGAGCCCAAGCACTACTGTGTACACGGTATTCCCGAAAACGGAATAAACTGTGCTCAGGCAAGAGTGGGCAGAAGAGAAATTGAACAATGCTATCTGCCTGTATTTGAGACAGCTGTCAAAAAGGCAGGAGCATACAATGTTATGGCTTGCTACAATGCAATAGATTCTGAGGTTGTTTTAAGCTCGGAGTATTACCTTACAGATATTCTCCGTAAAAAATGGGGAATGAAGGGCTATGTCCGTGCAGACTGGGGCGCAATTGTAAGACTTGTGAACCGTCACAGAACAGCCGCAACAGATAAGGATGCAATATGTGATGTTATAAATGCAGGTCTTGATATGCAGGGCTGCTGCGATTATGACTCCGTATTCTGGGAAAAGACTATAATAGAGCTTGTGAATGAGGGCAGAATTTCTATGGAGCGTATTGATGATGCAGTCCGCAGAGTTCTTACTCTTAAATTCAAGGCAGGTCTTTTTGAGAATCCTTATACGGATGAAAAAGCTTTTGCAGATGTTATCAGATGTCAGGAGCATAAGGATGCTTCCTTTGAGGCTGCAAAGCAGGCTATGACTCTTATAAAGAACGATGGTATTCTTCCCCTTAAAAAGGGCTACAAGAAAATTGCACTTCTCGGTCCTTCCTCTGATAAACAGAGGTTGGGTGGGTATTCCTCTGTGCCTGATGGATATGAGCTAAGGTCTGTTTATACTGAGCTTCGTGAGCTTATGGGCGAGGACACTGAAATCCTTCAATGTAACGGTTGCGGAATTCCAAGGGATGTTTATGTTGAAAATCAGGATGGACAGCCCCACCTTGTTGAGGTTTACGATGATGATGAAAAGGATTGCATTGATGAGGCAGTGAGAATTGCCGCGGAATGTGAGGTTGCAATCATTGTCGGCGGTGACAATACATTTACAAGCAGTGAAGGTCATGACCGTTCCGATATGCGACTTCCGGGCAGACAGAGAGAGCTTATTGAAAGGGTTGCACAGACCGGTACACCCGTTGTGCTTGTTCTTGAAAACGGCAGAAGTGTTGACCTTTCGGTAGAAAGCAATATAACCTCTGCAATTCTTCTTGCATATTTCGGTGGTGAATTCGGTGCAAGGGCAATTGCCGAGACTCTTACGGGTGCAAACAATCCTGCAGGCAGACTTCCCGTGTCGTTCCCTGCGGATTCAAACAGAATTCCTTGCTATTATACAGTTCTTCCCAATAACACAGAGGTAATGTTTGAGGGCAGCAGAAGGGCAAAATATCCCTTCGGCTTCGGTCTTTCATACACAGAATTTGAATATTCTGACCTTTACATTGAGAAAACCGGAGAAATGGATTATAAGGTAAGGCTTAAGGTGAAGAATATCGGCAACAGAGCAGGTGATGAGGTTGTTCAGCTGTATGTTGATGATATGGTTTCTTCCGTTATAACTCCCCTCAAGGAGCTTAAGGGCTTTGAGAGAATTACCCTTGATGCCGGTGAGGAAAAGCAGGTGGAGTTTGCTCTCGGCTTTGACTCCTTCAAGCTTCTTGATAAGAAATTTGATTGGGTTGTTGAAAAGGGCGATTTCAATATAATGATAGGTGCTTCCTCAGAGGATATACGCCTTTCGGAGATAGTTACCATAGAGTGAAGTGTATTTCCCAATCTGCCTGAAAATCAGGATTCATTCAGATAAAATAATAAATCACAGGATGGAAAGTGAGTTTTCTGTCCTGTGATTTTATTTTAT
>JAZSCI010000128.1:0-7227 GCA_045602865.1 Acutalibacteraceae bacterium | reverse complement strand
GATTGAAAAATAAGACAAATTCCAATTCAGTAAGCAACCTGATAAAAAATGATATTAACAGCAGGAAACGAACCGATGAAAATCATCGAGGGGTTTCTTAAAATTATTTATAATTCATAGGACTTATCAACCCTCGGCATTAACAAAATCTCGGGCTTATCAGCTATTCTGCTCCTGCTCTGCCGCCTTCTTATCCTGCTCCTTGAGTGCCTTTATAGCCTCACGCATTGCATTCTTTTCGATTATTTCTTGCTGAACCTTCTTCTGCTTTTTGCGATATACCAAGAACCATACACCGCCAACTACAACAAGAACACCAACAACGATAAGGAGAACTGAACTTGAGCTATCGGGAACATTGATTGTTACTGCATCATAGTTGAAGTAGTAGCATCCGTCAAATGCATTATCTGCATAAGCAGTAAGGTTGCTGTTAACCTCAAATCTACGAAGCTCATCGCAAGATGCAAACGCATTGTCACCAATTCTTCTTGCACTTTCAGGAACAACAACATCGTTTAAAGCATCGCAATCGAAGAATGCTTCTTCACCGATATTCTCGATACCCTGAACAAATACAACTGTTGTAAGACCATCGCAATTATAGAAAGCCTTGTCAGCAATATTCTTGATACCTTCAGCAACCTGATACTCACCCTGCTTACCGGCGGGGAAAATAGCAAGGGTTTCAAATACGGGAGTACCATCCTCTGCAGGCTCCTCATTTGCAGAAAGAACAACACCGTCAACTGACTTGTAGTTAGCGTCACCCTCAACCTCTGCAATATTGATTGCCTCAAGTGATGTACAACCGATAAAGCTCATAGCATCGATAAATGCAATATCTGAAGGAAGCTGAATCTCCTTGAGAGAAGCACATCCGCTGAAAGCATACTTTCCGATTTCTTCAATTGCATCATCAACAAATACTGCCTTTGCAAGCTTTTCGCAACCTGCAAATGTATCTGCATTAATTACCTTTACTGTAGCAGGAATCTCAATACCCTTAAGGCTCTTACATCCTGCAAATGCACCGTTTCCGATTGTCTCCAGACCAGCTGAAAGCTTAACACTCTCAAGAGCTGCTGAATTCTTAAATGCGAAGTTGCCGATTGCCTTTACACTACCGGGAACTACAACAGCTGAAAGCTTTGTGCCTTCAAATGCAGAATCACCGATTGCTACAAGTGTTGAAGGTAATGTAACAGAAGCAACGGGAACATTCTTAGCAGCACCTTCTGCAATAGCTGTTGTTCCTTCTGCTACAACAAGAGCACCTGTTGCTGATTTAACCTTGTAAAGAATCTTACCTGCATAAACTGTATCAACTGCATCCTTAAACCACTGTGTAGCATCAAGAGCATTTCCTTCAATAACAGTAACAGTAGCAGGAACGCTGATTGCAGAAACGTTGGGAGCAACCACAAAGGAGTCAGCTGCAATTTTTTCTGTACCATCGGCTACAATAACACTTGTGGTAGTTTTTGTACCACCAATTACAAGAGTCTTGCCATCTGCGCTATAAATAGCGGAGTTAACAGCCTTGTAATTCTTGTTATTATCATCAACTGTAATCTTTTTGAGTGATGTACAACCCTCAAAAGCCTTACCGCTGAAAGCCTTGAGTGATTCGGGAAGAACAACTGCTACAAGAGACTTACAAGCGGCAAATGCACCGTTTGAAAGCTTCTCAACATTCTTACCCAGATAAAGGTCAGTGAGCTTATCATTTCCGGCAAAAGCATTGGAATTGATAACTGCTACGCCATCACCTGTATTTACACTTTCAAGACCTGCATTTGCAAAAGCAGAATTACCGATAGTGTAAACTGTTTCAGGAATCACGATTTCCTTAAGAGCCTTACAACCCTTAAAAGCGGAAGCGCCTATATATGTAAGACCATCATTCAATGTAACCTTAGCAAGCTTTTCAGCATTAAGGAAGGTATTGGGGTTAAGCTTTTCAACATTAGCGGGAAGTGCGATGCTCTCAATAGCCGCACCCTCAAAAGCACTGTCACCGATATATCTTAATGCTGCATCCTCTGCGAAGATGAGCTCTGAAACATTTGAATTCTTAAATGCATTTGCCCCGATAACCTCTACATTCTGAGGAACCTCGAAGGCACCTGTCTTTGCAGCAGGGAAAAGAATAATCTCTGTACCCTTCTTATTGTAAAGAACACCATCAGCTGCGGAATAGTTCTTGTTGTTATCAACAACTGTAACACCTTCAAAAGCAGCATCGCCTGCAAATGCATTGATACCAACAGAAGCAACGTTTTTCATAAGATCAACAGTAGCAACCTTGGTATTTGCAAAAGCATATTCACCGATATCAGAGAGAGTCTCACAAAGCTTCATAACACTGAGAGATGTACAATCAGCAAAGCTTTCGTAACCGATGGTAGCAACTGTACAATTAGAGAAATCAACCTCTGTAAGAGCTGTACATCCCTTGAAAGCACCTGCTTCAATGATACCAAGAGCATCATTACAATTAAGTGTTTTGAGGTTTGTACAATTCTGGAAAGCGTAAAGTCCGATTTCCTCAACGTCCTCACCAAGAGTTACTGTCTCTACTATCTCGTTGCCGAGGAATGCATATTCCTCAATAAGAGAAATACCCTTAGGAATAACAATATCCCTAACCTCGCCCTTGTATGAGTAAAGAACGCGACCGAAGCAAAGTGCTCCATCCTCCTGTGCATTTTCCCAAGCAGTGCCTGTAAACGCATCAGCAGCAACATTCTTAAGGTTTTTGTGGTGCTCGATTTCAGCAAGAGCTGTACAACCTGCAAAAGCCTTTGCAGGAACATCAGTAACAGACTCAGGATACTCAAAGCTTTCGAGTGCGGTACAGCCCTCAAAAGCTGACTCGCCTATCTTTGTGAGAGCTTTTGTGTTCTTAAGCTCTTTGAGTGCGGTACAATTCTTAAATACACCATCGCCAAGTTCGATAATCTCACTATTAAGCTTTACACTTACAAGTGTAGCATTATCTGCAAAGCAATTTGAACCAACAGAAATAACACTGAGACCGCCGATCTTGGTAGGAATGGTAATCTCTGTCTCTGTTCCGATGTACTTTACAAGCTGAACGGCTGAGCCTTGTTCAACCTTTATGTACTCGTAGTCATCTTCGGTTATTTTGTTCATTTCAATTTCCGCGGCAGAGATAGTAGTCTCTTCCTCTGCGAAAACAGAAATCGGGGCTGCAGCGACAAATACAAACACAAGAATAAGTGCAAGTATGCCGCACAGGGGTTTCTTAAATGCTGTCATAAAACAACGTCCCTTCAATATGTACTTTACCGTAAAAAAAGCAGGTATAATCCCACCATTACAGATAAAGTTATTATAATATAAACACCCTCGGTTGTCAAGCAATCAGCCTGCCCCCGAGGGTGTTTTAAACCTTAAAACTAACCAAAAATATATGGCTTTTTATGTGTAATATGACAATTAAGAATTATCTTTGCACACGACCTGAGCCGTCTCCTCCGGCAAGCTTCTCCACCTCAGAAACGCTTACTCTGTTAAAGTCACCCTCAACAGAGTGCTTGAGAGCAGATGCCGCGACTGCAAACTCAATAGCTTCCTGAGTTGATTTGCCCGTAAGAAGTGAATAAATAAGTCCGCCGCCAAAGGAATCGCCGCCGCCTACGCGGTCAACAATATGCAGATGATAGGACTTTGAGAAGCAATAATTCTCTCCATCATAGAGCATACCCGCCCAATCGTTATCGCTTGCGGAAATAGATGTTCTGAGCGTTATAGCAACCTTTTCAAAACCAAATTTATCTGCAAGCTGCTTTGCAACAGATTTATAACCCTCGTGATTGAGCTTACCGCCGTAAATATCTGTATCCTCTGCCTCGATTCCGAATACATCCTTTGCATCCTCTTCGTTAGAAATACATACATCTACATACTGACAAAGCTCTGTCATAGCCTTTCTTGCTTCCTCACGTGTCCAGAGCTTACCCCTATAGTTAAGGTCGCAGGAAATCTTCACACCCTTTGCTTTTGCCGCCTTACATGCATCCTTGCAGATTTCAACAAGATTCTCACCCAAGGCAGGGGTAATACCGGTAAAATGGAACCAATCCGCACCATCGAAAATATCATCCCAATTGAAATCACCGGGATCAGCCATCTGAATGGAAGAATATTTGCGGTCATATATGCATACTGAGCCTCTTTGGGATGCACCCTTTTCCAGATAATATATACCTACTCTTTCGCCGCCGCGAACTACCTTTGAGGTATCCACACCGAAATAACGGAGAGAATCAATAGCAGCCTGACCGATAGCGTGTTTAGGAAGCTTTGTTACAAAGGCACTGTCGAGTCCGTAATTAGCAAGTGAAACAGATACATTCGCCTCACCACCGCCGAAGGTTGCCTGCATTTTATCATTCTGGAAAAATCTGTAATATCCTTCAGGGGCTAACCTGAGCATAATTTCACCGAAAGTAACTACCTTTGCCATTATTTTCTTGCCTCCTTAACAATTTCAACAGACCTTCTGCAAAGCTCTGTAATTTCATCCCATTTCTGATTATCAATAAGCTCTGCCGTAACCATATACGAGCCGCCGCAAGCAGCAATAACGGGACATTGAAGATATTCCTTGAGATTACCCAAGCCGATACCGCCTGTAGGCATAACCTTGAACATGGGGAACGGCGCGCTCATAGCCTTGATTTTTGCAAGACCGCCTGACTGCTCAGCAGGGAAAAACTTCAACACCTCAAGTCCGAATTTAAGAGCCGCGTGATAATCTGTGGGTGTAGTGCATCCGGGATAAATAGGCATATCTCTTTCAACGCAATATGCAACTATCTCAGGATCAAAGCCGGGAGTAACAATAAACTGTGCACCCGCTTCAATAGCCTTATCCACCTGCTCTGTCTTAAGAACAGTACCTGCACCTACAAGCATATCGGGACAAGTCTCTCTCATAATTTTAATTGCCTTATCAGCACCTGCCGCACGGAAGGTAACCTCCGCAACGGGCACACCACCCTCACAAAGAGCCTTGGCAAGTGGTGCCGCATCCCTTTCAGGGTTGTTAAGCTTTATTACCGGAACTACGCCGATTGATGAAATTTTTTCGTTCATAGCATTCATATTTTATGCCTCCGTTTCCTTTTCGCAAGCTTCAAAAAGACCGTTTATATAAGCCGCGCCCAGGGCTCTGTCAAAAAGTCCGTAACCGGGCTTACCGCTCTCGCCCCATATCATACGACCATGGTCAGGTCTTACATAACCGTCAAAATTATTCTCTGCAAGTATCTTTACAATCTTATACATATCAAGAGAACCGCAATCCGAAAGGTGTGCCCTCTCCTCAAACGAGCCATCCTCAAGTATTTTAATGTTACGGATATGCATAAAGGCTATTCTGTCTGCCTTCGCATACTTCTCTACCATAGCAGGAACATCATTACTTGCGGCACATCCGAGACTGCCCGTGCAAAGACAAAGACTGTTTGCAGGACTATCTACAATACTGAGCATTCTGTCAAGATTTTCCTCATTGGTAATAATTCTCGGAATACCGAAAATAGGATATGGCGGATCATCCGGATGTATCGCCATTCTTACACCGCATTCCTCAGCAACAGGAATAACCTTTTTAAGGAATTTCTCAAGATTCTGCCACAAGCCTTCCTCACCTAACTCACCATAAGCAGTAATCAGCTCACGGACCTGTTCCTGTGAATAGCTGGAATCCCAACCCGGAAGGTGAATATCATCCTTAAGAGGATCAAGGCCCTTCATCTGCTCCCAATACATAACAAGACTTGTGGAGCCGTCAGCGGCTTCCTTATCCAGCTGTGTGCGTGTCCAGTCAAAAACAGGCATAAAATTATATGTGACACATTTAACGCCATATTTTGCACATCTGCGGATATTCTCGCAGTAAACCTCAAGAAGCTCATCTGCATTTTCTCTGCCTAATTTAATATCCTCGGAAACAGGAATTGACTCAACAACATCAAAAACAAGTCCGTTATCCTCGCACTGCCTCTTCATAGTGGCAAGTGCCTCCTCCGGCCATACCTCACCGGGCTTTACATCATATACAGCAGATACAATGGACCTCATACCCGGAATCTGTGAAATATATCTGAGGGACACAGGATCCGATTCTCCGTACCAACGGAAAGAAAGCTTCATTTTCATTAAAGTTCCTCCATTTCAGGCAGATTTATGCCTTTTGTTTTCATAAAAAATTATAAATTAATGCCACTTCCTTGTCAAGCAATCAACAATACCCAATAAGAGGATAATAGCAATATTTTTTCTGTAAACAGAAATTTATTTGTTATTCTTAAAGCATCTCCGCGGCTCTCACCGTATTTTCAAGAAGCATTGTAATAGTCATAGGGCCCACACCACCGGGAACAGGTGTGATAAATGAAGCTTTTGGCTCAACAGATGCAAAATCCACATCGCCGCAAAGCTTGCCCTCTTCGTTACGGTTTATACCAACATCAATGACTACGGCGCCATCCTTCACCATATCTGCCTTTACAAAGCCCGCCTTACCCACGGCTGCTATAAGTATATCAGCATCGCCCGTTTCACGGGAAAGGTCTTCCGTTCTTGAATGACACACCTCAACAGTTCCGTTTTCCTTAAGAAGGAGCATTGCCATAGGCTTTCCTACAATATTGCTCCTACCGATAACAACACATTTTTTGCCGCTCACCTTTATACCATAATACGAAAGTATTTCCATAATACCTGCAGGGGTGCAGGGTACAAAATCGTAATCGCCAAGCATAATTTTACCCACGTTTGCAGGGTGAAAAGCATCAACGTCCTTTTCGGGTAAAATTGCATTGATTACCGCCTGCTCGTCAAGATGCTTAGGCAAGGGTAACTGACACAAAATACCGTTAATGCTTTTTTTATTGTTAAGGGTATCAATAAGGCTTAAAAGCTCTTCTTGAGTGGTGTTTTCGGGCAAGGCATATTCTTCCGAAATAATACCCAAGGCTTCGCAAGCCTTTTTCTTATTGGCAACGTACACCTTAGAAGCAGGGTCTTCACCTACAATAATAACCGCAAGACCTGTTGTAATGCCTTGTGATTTTAAGGCTTCAACCTCTGCCTTGACACGTTCTTTAACACTTGCCGAAATTACTTTACCGTCAATAATTTTAGTCATTTTTATTCTCCACATTCTCGCTGAAAACAGCGGTATATTCT
>JAZSCI010000127.1:0-5311 GCA_045602865.1 Acutalibacteraceae bacterium | reverse complement strand
TCATCATAAAGGAACTGAGCAACCGGACCGATCTTGCTATCGTTGATAACAAGATGCTCATCACCGTCAATATACTCACCAACAGGTGAAATAACTGCGGCTGTACCTGTACCAAAGGATTCAGTAAGAGTGCCGTTTTTGTAAGCTTCCTTAACCTCATCAACTGAGATTTTTCTTTCCTCAACCTTGTAGCCGTTTGCCTTAAGAACCTCAATGCAGCTGGCTCTTGTTACACCGGGAAGAATGTTGCCGTCCGCAAGAGAAGGTGTGATAACTGTGCCATCGATTACGAAGAATACGTTCATAGCACCAACCTCATCGATATACTTTCTCTCAACACCATCAAGCCAGAGAACCTGTGCATAGCCCATTTTATCTGCCTTTTCCTGACCGATAAGGGAAGCTGCATAGTTGCCGCCTGCCTTAGCCATACCGGTACCGCCCTTAACACAACGAACATATTCACGCTCAATGTAGATTTTTACGGGATCCATACCATTAGCATAATATGAGCCAACAGGTGAAAGGATAATGCAGAAAATATAACTGTGAGAAGCATGAACGCCAAGGAAGGCATCTGTAGCAATGATGAAGGGGCGGATATAAAGAGATGTTCCGTCGCTGTGAGGAACCCAATCCTTATCAACATCTACAACTGCCTTGATTGCCTCAAGAGCAAGCTCAGGATCAATTCTGGGAACGCAAAGGCGATCACATGTGTTGTTCATTCTCTCAATATTTTTCTGAGGGCGGAAAAGCTGGATGTTGCCATCAGCAGTTCTGTATGCCTTAAGTCCTTCAAAAAGCTCCTGTGCGTAATGGAAAACCATAGCAGAAGGATCAAGAGGAATAGGACCGTAGGGAACGATTCTTCCATCGTGCCAACCCTGTCCCTCATCATAATTCATTATAAACATATGGTCGGTAAAGATTTTACCGAAGCCAAGCTTTGCTTCACTTTCGGGCTTTGCCTTAGGTGTAGCTGTCTTTTCGATTCTGAAATTATAGCTCATTGGAATAACCTCTTTTCAATTAGTAATCGTAACCAAGCTGAAGAGCTGTTTTGTTTACCTCGAGAAGATTCTGCTTACGGGCAGATACAACCTTTGAAAGGGGTGCATCGATATTATCGTAGCCCAGCATAGAAACCTCCTTAAGAAGCTTACCTGTAATAATCATATTAGCAAGTGCGCTCATACCCTTTTCGTTAGCAAGCTCAGTAGCGGGAATATAGAAAACCTCAACATCCTCTCTCTCAACCTTGCGTGAAATAAGAGTTGAATCAATAAAAATCTTACCGCCGGAAACAACCTCATTCTCATATTTATCGAGAGAAGGAAGGTTCATAGCAACAAGAACATCAGGCTTACCAACAATGGGTGAGCCGATAGGCTCATCACTGATGATTACGCTACAGTTAGCAGTACCGCCACGCATTTCAGGGCCATAAGAAGGAAGCCAGGAAACCTGCTTATTCTCAAGGAGTCCCTTATACGCAACAAATTTACCTGCAAAGAGAATACCCTGACCACCGAAACCGGCAAAAAGTATATTACATGTGTTACTCATTATTTTGCCTCCTCTGCGTAAATATCTTTGTACACTCCGAGAGGATAGTACGGAAGCATATTTTCTTCAAGCCATCTGAGTGCTTTTTCAGGTGTCATACCGCAGTTTGTAGGACAAGTTGAAACAACCTCAACAAGAGAGAAGCCCTTTCCTTCAAGCTGATTCTGGAAAGCCTTTTTGATAGCCGCTTTCGCTTTTTTAATGTTAGCAGGACTGTTTACTGCAACTCTTTCAAGATATGCTGCGCCATCAACATTCTGAAGAAGCTCACATACCTTTACGGGATATCCGACAGTTTCAACATCTCTGCCGTAGAGAGAGGTCTGTGTAACCTGACCGGGAAGAGTTGTGGGAGCCATCTGTCCGCCTGTCATACCGTAAATAGCGTTATTTACGAAGATAACTGTTATATTCTCGCGTCTTGCAGCAGCATGAACTGTTTCAGCAGTACCAATAGCTGCAAGGTCACCGTCACCCTGATATGTAAAAACAACATTGTTCTCAGGATCAGCACGCTTCACACCTGTTGCAACTGCAGGAGCTCTACCGTGGGGAGCCTGAATGAAGTCACATGTGAAATAGTCGTATGCCATAACTGAACAACCTACAGGTGCTACACCGATTGTTCTGCCATCAATACCAAGCTCATCAATAACCTCGGCAACAAGTCTGTGGATAATACCATGTGTACAACCGGGACAATAATGAAGCGGTGCATCGGTTAATGTTTTCGGTTTCTCAAATACTACCATTATTTGTCGCCTCCTTCGTTAATTTCCTGAATTTTTGCAAGTACTTCCTCGGGAGAAGGAATCATACCGCCGGTACGATTGCAAAGATATACGGGCTTCTTGCAATCGATAGAAAGCTTAACATCCTCGATCATCTGTCCCATATTCATCTCAACACAAAGGAATGCTTTGCATTTATCTGCTGCAGCCTTCAATACCTTCTCGGGGAAGGGCCAGAGAGTAATAGGTCTTATCATACCAACCTTTATACCCTTTGAACGGGCTTCAACAATAGCATTTTTTGCAACGCGGGCAGTAATACCGAAGGAAACAACGCAGATTTCTGCATCATCCATAAGGTACTCCTCAAAGAGAACCTCATTTTCCTCAACATCCTTATATCTTGCAAAACGCTCAAAGTTTGTTCTTTCAAGCTCTTCAGGCTTAAGGTAAAGAGAGTTTACAATGTTGTGCTTTCTCTCACCCTTTGTTCCGGTAAGTGCCCAGGGCTTCTCAAAGCTATTGGGAGCAGTTTCGGGCAACTCAACGGGCTCCATCATCTGACCGAGAGTACCGTCTGCAAGAATCATTGCAGGCATTCTGTACTTATCTGCAAGGTCAAATGCAGTGCTTGTAAGGTCTGCCATTTCCTGAACGGAAGCAGGTGCAAGTACAATCTTCTTGAAATCACCATGGCTACCGCCCTTTACAGCCTGAAAATAGTCAGATTGAGAGGGCTGGATGCCGCCGAGACCGGGACCGCCACGCTGAACATTAACAATAAGTGCAGGAACATCACTACCTGCGATATAGGAGATGCCCTCACTCTTGAGAGACACTCCGGGACTTGAGCTTGATGTCATAACTCTCTTACCTGTAGCAGCAACACCAAGAACCATATTTATAGCGGCAACTTCACTTTCCGCCTGAAGAAATACGCCGCCAACCTTAGGCATACGCTTTGCGATATATGCAGCAATTTCTGTCTGAGGAGTAATAGGATAGCCGAAGTAATGCATACAGGCTGCTCTGATAGCGGCCTCAGCAATAGCTTCGTTACCTTTCATTAAAACCTTCTCACCCATTTATTTCACCTTACCTTTCAACCTTAATTGCACAGTCCGGACACATTGTTGCACAAAATGCACAACCAATGCACTTGCTCTCATCAATACAATGAGCCGGATGGTGACCTTTTGCATTAAGTCTTGCAGAGTCAAGCTCTACAATCTTTTTGGGGCAAACGGTTACACACAAACCGCAACCCTTACAAACATTTTCTGAAAATGTTACCTTTGC
This sequence comes from Acutalibacteraceae bacterium, assembly GCA_045602865.1. Lineage (GTDB taxonomy): Bacteria > Bacillota > Clostridia > Oscillospirales > Acutalibacteraceae > DTU089. Next base: position 1,712 of record JAZSCI010000127.1, on the reverse strand, counting down.
CATTGTTCTGCCTCCTGTTTCGAGTAAAAACTCTTATATTATCTTTTTTTGTAAAGTCAGCGGAAACAGGTTTTCAACTTTTCCGTTGAGATTATTAACTATTTTTTCAGCCACCGTTGTCATTTTTATCGGCAAGCCTGATATTTCTGACAACCTCTGAGCAGCTGCCACGGATGAAAGCACATCCTCAGGTGTTGTCATTTCTCCCAGATTGGAATTGTTCACGATACCTGTAAATTTCATTTTGCAGGCAGCTTCTATCTCTCCCATTATTTCAAATGCAGACTCTGCATCGGGAGTAAGGGGGCGGTATTTATTAAATACGAAAAGCATTTCGTAATTATCCTCCGCCTTAATAGAATCGGCATAACGACCAAGTGCATAGGCACCTCTGTCATCTCCGCCAATATCCATTATAGCACTTTCTTCCGGATTATCAAGTATAGAATACACATCCTGAGGTAATGCAGGTAAATCCACATTGGAATTTGCAAACACTGAGGAAATCAGCTTTATATCTGCCGCCTCAAGCTCCTTGAGACTATCCTTCGTTCTGAAATAGGGATTAACAATATCCAGATCTGCAACAACAACCTTTTTGCCCTGTTGTCTGAGATACAATGCATAGTTTACGGCAATATTTGTCTTGCCGCTGCCATAATGCCCCGCAAAAAGGGTTATTCTCTTACATTGCATCCTACCACCTCTTAAAGCTTATTTCTTATAATCTTTCCACTTGTTGTCTTGGGAAGCTCATCCCTGAAAACAACAATTCTGGGATATTTATAAGGCGCTGTTTTTTCTTTAACGTATTTCTGGATTTCCTTTTTAAGCTCATCCGTACCCTCTGTGCCGGAAACAAGAACAATACTTGCCTTAACAACCTGTCCTCTTACCTCATCGGGAGCTGCGGATACGCCACATTCAAGAACATAAGGAAGCTCCATAATAACGCTTTCGATTTCAAACGGTCCTATACGATAGCCCGAGGACTTGATAACATCATCCACACGACCTACATACCAATAGAAGCCATCCTCATCCATCCAGGCAACATCACCTGTATGATAGTAACCATCGTGCCAGACCTCTCTGGTTTTGTCCTCATCATTATAATAGCCCTTGAACAGACCGCAGGGAGCTCCATTCTGAACATTAACAACGATTTCACCGTTTTCACCAACGTTTACCTTGTTTCCGTCAGAGTCAACAAGACAAACATCATAAATGGGAGCAGGCTTACCCATTGAACCGATTTTATGAGGTGCGCCTGTCATATTACCGATAATCATTGTGCTTTCGGTCTGACCGAAGCCTTCAAGTATCTGAAGGCCTGTTGCCTTCTCAAACTGGCGATAAACCTCTGGGTTAAGCGCCTCGCCTGCAGTGGTCATATGCTTAACCGAGCTGAAATCGTACTTGGAAATATCCTGCTTAATCATCATTCTGAGCATTGTGGGTGGTGCACAGAAGGTTGTAATCTGATACTTAGCAAACATAGGAAGAATATCAGCTGCATCGAAGCGGTCAAAGTCATATACGAAAAGTGCTGCTTCACAGAGCCACTGTCCGTAGAATTTACCCCACATAGACTTTGCCCAGCCTGTATCGGAAATTGTAAAATGCAGACCATCAGGATCAACATTATGCCAATACTTTGCAGTATGGAAGTGACCGAGAGCATATGTATAGCTGTGAGCCGCAATTTTGGG
>JAZSCI010000126.1:0-21150 GCA_045602865.1 Acutalibacteraceae bacterium | reverse complement strand
CCTTTACAAGATTTGTTGTATAAACAGCCGCAGCAGCAGCCTTTTTCTCACTTAATATCAGGGCTAAATCCCTTTTGGATTTGTTTTTTCTGATTCCGCAGTGAATACCTCCTGCGGTAAAGCCCTTTGCGGCACAAATGCCGCCCTCTGTAAAATTCATATTCCTACTCCTGTTTCAAGTCCTTTTGTGTCTTCATTTCCGAGAACGATGTTAAGACATTCAACCGCGGCTCCGGAAGCGCCCTTTCCAAGGTTATCATATCTTGCGGTGAGTATCATTCTCTCCTCATTTCCGAATACGGAAATAATCATTGAATCCTTTCCCGAAAGGATTCCTGCGGAAATAAAGCCGTTTTCGCTGAAATAATCCTTATATTCCACAAGGGGACCTGTGTACTTGTTTTTGTATATTTCCTTGATTTTATCAAAGGTATAACCGTTTTTAAGTGAGCTTGCGAAGAGAGGTACAGTAACCTCCATTCCCGAATAAAAGTCACCTACAACGGGACAGAATACGGGAGACTGTGAAAGCCCCGAGATTTTTGACATTTCCTTAAGATGCTTGTGGGACTGAGTGAGAGCATACTGTCGGGGTGCTCCTAAAAGCTCATCCGGCTCCTCCTCATATTCCTCTATCATCTTTTTTCCGCCGCCGCTATAGCCCGTAAGGGAAAAGCAGGAAAGTGCCTCTGACTCATCAATAGCACCTGCCTCTATGAGGGGGTAAACAAGTGCTATAAAGCCACTTGCGTGACAACCGGGAACGGCAATTCTTTTTGAAGCTTTTATTTTCTCTCTGTGTGAGGGTGAAAGCTCCGGGAAGCCGTATGCCCAATCATCAAGGGTACGGTGTGCCGTTGATGTATCAATAACAACCGTGTTCTCGTTTTCTATAAGAGAAACAGACTCCCTTGCCGCATCATCGGGCAGACAAAGAAAGGCTATATCTGCACTGTTAAGTGCCTGCTTCCGACATTCCTTGTCCTTTCTCTTGTCATCATCAAGGGTTATAAGCTCAATACCCTCAAATTCTGCAAGTCGCTCATATATTCTCAGGCCCGTAGTACCTGCCTTACCATCAATAAATATCTTTTTTGCCATTTATAAACTCCGTTACATACTCAATCTGTTTTTTCACAGACTCATATCCTGTTGAGCCTGCAGAAATTCTCTTTCTGATGCAGGTTTCAAGGGAAATCTCCTCAAATAAATCCTCATCAAAAAGGTCACTGTGTGCTCTGTATTCCTCAAGGGAAAGATTATCAAGAACAGTATTTTTCTCAATACATTCAGCTACTGTCTGTCCTACAATTTTATAAGCAGTTCTGAAGGGCATACCCTTCTTTACAAGGTAATCAGCAAGGTCAGTAGCATTGATAAAGCCCTTCTGTGCCGCAGAATACATATTATCCTTGAGAACAGTCATTGTAGCAATCATAGGTGCAAATATGCTCAGGCATTTCTGTACAGTTTCGATACTGTCAAAAATTGCCTCCTTGTCCTCCTGCATATCCTTATTGTAAGCAAGAGGAAGTCCCTTGAGAGAAGTGAGCAGTGCAAAAAGGTCGCCGTATACTCTGCCCGTTTTTCCTCTTACAAGCTCTGCCATATCGGGGTTTTTCTTCTGTGGCATAATGCTTGAGCCGGTTGTATATGCATCATCAAGCACAACAAACTTGAATTCCCATGAGCTCCAGAGGATTACCTCCTCGGAAAATCTTGAAAGGTGCATCATTATCACCGAAAAAGCACTCATAAGCTCTACACAGAAATCTCTGTCGGATACACCGTCTATGCTATTTTGCATAATTCCGTAGAAGCCAAGCCTTTCTGCCTCATACTCTCTGTCTGTGTCATAGGTTGTACCTGAAAGCGCACAGGAACCAAGAGGTGAATAATTCATTCTCTTAACCGCATCGGAAAGTCTGCCGCAGTCACGCATAAACATCTGTGCATAGGCAAGTAAATGGTGTGCAAAGGTTATGGGCTGCGCTCTCTGAAGATGTGTGTAGCCGGGCATAATAGCATCCTGATTCTCCTCTGCCTTGTGAAGGATTGCTTCTATAAGAGTGTAAAGAAGCTCGTTTACCTTTTCTGCCTCATCGCGAAGATAAAGTCTGATATCCACTGCTACCTGGTCGTTTCTGCTTCTTGCAGTGTGAAGGCGCTTTCCTACATCGCCCTTTCTGGCGGTAAGCTCACCCTCTATAAACATATGAATATCCTCGGCACCGCTGTCAAAGGTAAGTGTGCCGTTTTCAATATCCTCAAGAATACCTGAAAGACCATCAATTATTTCCTCGCAATCCTGCACGGTTATAATCCCCTGCTTTGCAAGCATCTGCGCGTGTGCTATGGAGCCGCCGATATCCTGACGGAACATTTTGCAATCAAAGTGCAAGGATGAATTGAAGTCATCTGCCTCTTTATCAAGGGCTTTTGTAAATCTGCCCGCCCACATTTTATCCATAATCGTAAAACCCTTTCGGTGTTAAAAATTATTTTTGCACATTCAGTACCATAGCACCGAATGTGCAAAAGCTTTTTTATATGTTTCTGAAATCAGTCTTATTTCTCAAGACCGTTATTTTCTCTCATTTTTGCCATAACCTTGATGGGAAGACCATAGAGATTGATAAAGCCTGCTGAATCCTTCTGGTCATAAACCTCATCCTCATCAAAGGTTGCGATATCTGCATCGTAAAGTGAATAGGGTGAGCAAACACCTGCATTAATCATATTACCCTTGTAAAGCTTAAGCTTAACATCACCTGTAACAGTTTCCTGTGTTGACTTTGTGAAAGCAAGGATAGCCTTTACGAGAGGAGTGTACCACTGTGCATTGTATACAAGCTCTGCAAGCTTCTGTGCTACAAGTGCCTTGTAGTGTGCAGTTTCCTTGTCAAGACAGATTGTTTCAAGAACACTGTGTGCCTTGTAAAGGATTGCTCCGCCGGGAGTCTCATATACACCACGGCATTTCATACCAACAAGTCTGTTCTCAACAATATCAAGAAGACCGATACCGTTTGCGCCGCCTAATTCATTAAGCTTTGTTACAAGCTCAACTGCGCCCATTTCAACGCCGTCAACCGCTGTGGGAATACCCTTTTCAAAGTGAATTGTAACATAGGTGGGCTTGTCGGGAGCCATTTCGGGAGAAACACCCATTTCAAGGAAGCCTTCCTTGTTGTAAAGGGGCTCATTCATAGGATCCTCAAGGTCAAGACCTTCGTGGGAAAGGTGCCAGATGTTCTTATCCTTGGAATAGTTTGTCTCTCTGTTTATCTTGAGAGGAACATTGTGTGCCTCGGCATACTCAATCTCCTCCTCACGGGATTTGATATCCCACTCTCTCCAGGGAGCGATAATGGGCATATCGGGAGCGTAAGCCTTGATAGCAAGCTCAAATCTTACCTGATCGTTACCCTTACCTGTGCAACCGTGACAAATTGCATCCGCACCCTCAGCAATAGCAATCTCTGCAATTCTCTTTGCAATAGGAGGACGTGCAAAAGCTGTACCGAGAAGATACTCTTCATAAACGGCACCTGCCTGAAGACAAGGGAAAACATAATCCTCAAGGAATTCCTTTGTAAGGTCCTCAATATAAATCTTTGTAGCGCATGTCTTTATAGCCTTTTCCTCAAGGCCCTCAAGCTCGCTTGCCTGACCTACATTACCTGAAACGGCAATAACCTCACAGTTGTGGTAATTTTCCTTTAACCAAGGGATGATGATAGAAGTGTCAAGACCGCCTGAATAGGCAAGTACAACCTTTTTGATATTTTTCTTATCCATTTTTTATTCCTCCGTTTGCTTTTTTGCAAAAATATTCATTCGATATGCATAGTTATACACCTTTCATAATAAAAAGTCAACCTTTTTGAATAAATAATTTGCTTTTTCACTTTTTTCTGCAAAATGCTATAAAATCCCGATATCACAAAGGATTTTTTGGTTATTTTTAAGGCATTATACATAGTTCCTCATATTTCTTTTAATATAGGTTTATATATACATTAATAGCATCCTCAGAGCCTTTCTCTCTTTACAAGGGATTTTTTCGGAAATCAACAGAAAAGCGCATTATTCAATTATGCATAAATAATGTATATTTTTTGAATATTATACATTTTTCTTTCGTTTAATCCTTACAAAAAAAACAAAACGAGCGACAAAGACCTGCGTGTCTTTGCCACTCATTGAATATGAACTTATTTCTTTTTCTTACCGCCGAAGAAGCCTCTTTTTTCCTCAGGGTGAACGGGATTCTCTCCCATAGCCTTATTGAAAGCAAGAAGTGCTTCCTTTTGCTTTTCGTTGAGGCTTGTGGGTACATCCACAACTATGCGGACAAGCTGATCCCCTCTTCTTGATGTATTGGGTACAGGGATTCCCCTGCCCTTAAGCTTGAATACGGCACCGGGCTGTGTACCTGCGGGAAGCTGATACTCCACATCACCGTCAAGAGTGGGAACACGGAGAGTGTCTCCCAGAGCTGCCTGAGTGAAGCTCACCCTCATTTCGTACCATACATTGTAATTATCTCTTTCAAAGAACGGATGGGGCTTAACGCTTACACCGATTCTCAGATCACCTGCAGGACCGCCGTTTACACCCTTGTTACCCTTTCCCTGAACATTGAAAATCTGACCGTCATCAATACCTGCAACAATGTCGATTTCCTCAGAGGTTGTGCGCCTGATTCTTCCTGCGCCCTTACAACGGCTACAAGGATTGGGATTGAATTTACCCTTACCGGAGCAACGGGGACAGGTCTTTGAGGTACTGATTGTTCCGAAGGGAGTTCTCTGCTGAACATTAATCTGTCCTGAGCCGTTACAGTCAGGGCAGGTCTGGGGAGAGGTGCCCTTTGCGGCACCGCTTCCCGCACATTCATCACAAATCTCGATTCTCTGGAAATCAACCTTTTTGCGACAGCCCTTTGCCGCCTCCTCAAAGGTAAGCACAACATTTGTCTGTATGTCGCTTCCTCTGCGGGGTGCATTGGGATTGCTTCTTGATGAGCCACCGCCGAAGCCGCCTCCGAAGAAGGAGCCGAAGATGTCGCCCAGGTCAAAATCCATTCCTCCACCGCCGAAGCCACCGAAGCCGCCAAAGCCTCCCTGGTCAGCGGCATAGCCGGGATCCACACCCGCAAAGCCGAATCTGTCGTATTTTTCCTTTTTTTCAGGATTGGAAAGAATCTCGTGAGCTTCGTTTTCCTCCTTGAACTTTTCCTCCGCTTCCTTGTTGTCGGGGTTAAGGTCAGGGTGGTATTTTTTCGCAAGCTGTCGATACGCTTTCTTTATTTCATCAGGTGTGGCGTTTTTGGAAACGCCAAGCACCTCATAATAATCTCGTTTATCTGCCATATACAGCTATCCTTTCAAGTAAGTTATCCGAGCTGTTTGTGCAGACGGATTTCTTCTGTTTTATCAGTCAACATCTGTGAAGGGAGCCTCTGTATAGCCATCATCCTGCTGACCTGCGTTGCCTGCATCAAAGCCTGCTGCGGCATTGGGATCAAAGCCCTGTGCATTTGCTGCATTGTAAAGCTTTGCAGAAACCTCCTGGAACTTTGCCTCAAGCTCCTGCTGCTTTGCCTTGATAGCCTCAATATCCTCGCCCTTGAGAGACTCCTTGAGAGCATTGATTTTCTCCTCGATAGCTGCCTTGTCAGCTGCATCGAACTTATCTCCGTTCTCGTTGAGCATTTTCTCGCACTGGAATACCATCTGGTCTGCATTGTTGCGTGTATCAACTGCTTCCTTGCGCTTCTTGTCTTCCTCTGCAAACTGCTCTGCCTCTCTTACGGCACGGTCAATATCATCCTTGCTCATATTTGTAGAAGCGGTAATGGAGATTGACTGCTCCTTGCCTGTTCCCTTATCCTTTGCAGATACGTGAACAATACCGTTAGCATCAATATTGAAGGTAACTTCAATCTGAGGTGTACCTCTCATTGCGGGAAGAATACCATCAAGGTGGAACATACCGAGAGTCTTGTTGTCTCTTGCAAACTCTCTCTCACCCTGAAGAACGTGGATTTCAACAGATGTCTGGTTGTCAGCAGCAGTTGAGAATACCTGGCTCTTTGTTGTGGGGATTGTTGTATTTCTCTCGATAATCTTTGTGCATACGCCACCGAGAGTCTCGATACCAAGTGAAAGAGGTGTAACGTCAAGAAGGAGAAGACCTTCTACATCACCGCCGAGAACACCTGCCTGAAGTGCGGCACCGATAGCAACACACTCATCGGGGTTGATGCCCTTGAAGGGCTCTTTGCCTGTGTATGACTTAACTGCATCCTGAACAGCAGGGATTCTTGAAGAACCACCAACCATAAGAACCTTATCAATCTCGGAAACCTTGAAGCCTGAGTCTGCAATTGCACGGCGAACAGGTCCCATTGTAGCCTCAACAAGGTCTGCAGTAAGCTCGTTGAACTTTGCTCTTGTGAGAGTTGTGTCAGGGTGAATTGTTGTGCTTGCACCAGTCATTGTAATGAAGGGAAGGTTGATAGCTGAGGTTGTAACACCTGAAAGCTCGATTTTTGCCTTCTCTGCAGCCTCCTTGAGTCTCTGCATAGCCATTTTATCATTAGAAAGGTCTGTGCCGTTTTCCTTTTTGAACTCAAGAACGAGCCAGTCAATAATTCTCTGGTCGAAGTCATCACCACCGAGTCTGTTATTACCTGCAGTAGCCTTAACCTCCTGAACACCGTCACCCATTTCGATAATAGATACATCGAAGGTACCGCCGCCAAGGTCATAAACCATAACCTTCTGGTCATTTTCCTTATCAATACCGTAAGCAAGAGCAGCTGCAGTGGGCTCGTTGATAATTCTCTTTACATCAAGACCTGCAATTTTACCTGCATCCTTTGTAGCCTGACGCTGAGCATCGGTAAAATATGCAGGAACTGTGATAACTGCCTCTGTTACTGTGTCACCGAGATAGCTCTCAGCATCAGATTTGAGCTTCTGGAGAATCATAGCGGAAATCTGCTGAGGTGTAAAGGTGTTGTTGTCGATTGTAACCTTGTAATCTGTACCCATCTGTCTTTTGATGGATGAGATTGTTCTGTCAGGATTCTGAACTGCCTGACGCTTTGCTACCTGTCCTACAAGTCTCTCACCGGATTTGCTGAAGCCTACAACTGAGGGAGTAGTTCTGTTGCCCTCAACGTTTGCAATAACTACAGGCTCACCTGCTTCGATAACTGCAACACAGGAGTTTGTTGTACCTAAGTCAATACCAATTGTTTTTGCCATAATAAAAAACCTCCATATAAGTTAAAATATAAATTGTTAGTTTGTAACCTGAACGGTTGCGAAGCGGAGTATTCTGTCTCCGATTCTGTAACCCTTCTCAAAGACTGCCGCAATTGAATTTTCGGGTAAATCCGCATTTTCGACAGTCATTATTGCACTGTGTAAATTGGGATCAAATTCATCCCCTACCTGACCGAAGGACTCAACCTCAAGTCCTTCAAGAACCACAGACAGCTGATTGAGTGTCATTTCCACACCCTTGATATAGCCCTCTGTATCCTCGGTAGTATTCTGTCTTGCTCTGTCAAAATTATCAAGAACTGGAAGTAGCATCTTGAGTGTGTTTGCCTTTGAATCTCCGTAAATTGCTTCCTTTTCCTTTGTTGTTCTCTTTCTGTAATTATCGTATTCAGCAAGAGTTCTCAGGTGTGTATCCTTTAATTTATCAAAGTCCTCGCGAAGCTTTTCGTTTTCTGCCTTCATCGCCTCAAGCTCCTTGAGAAGTGCTTCTGCATCAAGCTTCTTTTCCGATTTTTTTGACCTTCGGGATTTTTTCTCTGCCGCATCGCTTACGGCTTCCTCTGTCTCGGGGATGCTTTCTTTTTTCATTTCCTCAGACATTCTTATTCTCCTTCCTCAAGAGTCTCCGACAACAGAGCGCCTATGACTCCCGATAAATATTTTATAGTAGGTATGAGCCTTGCATAATCAAGCCTTGTAGGTCCGATTATTCCTATTGCTCCGCTATCCCTGCCGCCTACGGAATAATCCGAAAAAATTGTGGTGGTATTCCGAAGCTCTCTGTAGGGGTTTTCCGAGCCTATTGATACATTGAAGGGCTTCTTCCGTGAGGTAAGAAGCGCCTCAAGAGGCTCACCTCTGTGAATGAAATCCATCAGCTCAAAGGCGTTTTCTGCCAATTCTCCGTGGTTGAGTATATTCGACTGTCCCTTAAGGTGAAGAACTGTTGTTTTTACCTCCCTGCAAAGGTCGGCAACCGCACACAGAAATGGAGACATTACAAAAACCTTATCGCCCAAGGATGCCACAAGAGTCTGTATAAAGGTAATACTTATATCCGAAACATTCTTGCCCACAAAGTAATTGTGAGTAATGTTATAGAAAACCTCTGCAACGGGTGCATTAATTTCCGTTTCACTTCTTACAACGGCACTTTTAAGTATACCCGAGGTAGCTAAAAGAACAATCATCGCCGTATGTCTGCTCAGAGGCACAAGCTCAATCCTTCTTATATACGCTGATTCATCCGAGGGAGATGTAGACACCGCCACACAGTTTGTAAGCTCTGCAAGAATACTTCCTGCCTTTTCAAGAAGCTTGTCAGGTTCACCCGAAAATGAGCTGAGCCATATTTTAATCTGCTCCTGCTCCTCAAAGCCGGGCTCGTAGCTGCCCATAAGGTTGTCAACATAATACCTGTAGCCCAGTCGGGAAGGTATACGACCTGCAGAGGTGTGAGGCTGCTCAAGTAAGCCAAGCTCCACAAGCTCTGCCATATCATTACGGATAGTCGCAGAGGAGACAGCATTATTCATCTCGGCACAGATTGCCTTTGAGCCAACAGGCTCACCCGTAGCCACAAAGCGCTCCACTATAACAGAGAGAATTTTTTGCTTTCTCGGAGAAAGCTGAGCCACACTACCACCTCCGACCTTACGAAATTTTGATTTTTTACTGCTGTAGCACTCATTAGCACTCTTGTTGTCCGAGTGCTAACTCTGTTAATAATATACCCTCTATTCACTATTTTGTCAACCTTTTTGCAAATAAATTTTATGAAATGTTTGTAAATATATAGAAAAAAACAAGGACACAAAGCCGAAGCCCTGCATCCCTGCATATAAATATATGATTACATCTATATCGACACTGTAAGTACAGCAACCGCCTTATACTATTTCCAGAGCGTTGCCCTCACCTGTGTAAAGGTTTACCTTCATAGTCTTTTCAACACCATTTTCTGTGAATGTAATTTCCACATCTGTGTCATTTACAAATTCTGCGGCTGAAACAGTGTAGGCCTTATCCTCAAAGAAATTCTTCACATAGCCTACTGTCTTTTCATCATAGTCACCCATATTATCGGAAACGAAAAGAACGTTACCGCAAATTGCATTGATTTTTCCGAGGACAACCTTCTGCTCCTCTGTGAACTTAAGATTATCGTTTCTGAGGAAGAGAACATCGGGATCGTTGCAGAATGCTCTGCCGTCAAGATGTCTGCGGAAAATGGAGTTAATCATAGAGTTCTGTGTTGAGGGAACCTCGTTGTTGATGCCAAGCTTATTTACAATGTCACCAACGAAAACCTTGTTAGCATCACAACCAACACGGCAGGCATCGAAAATACCCATACAAGCACCGAGGGGCACGCCGCAGCCTAAAATCAGCTTATCGCCGCAAGCCTCACGAAGAAGGTCGATACCGTCACACATAATTTCGCCCCTTGTTTTTCCGCATCTGGGGAAATAGCACTGTGTAAAGAGGAAATCAAGCTTAACCATATCATATCCCCAATCATTAAGGATAACATCAAAGAAATGCTTGATATAATTTCTTGCGCCCTCATTGTAAATATCAAGGGCATAAGAGCCGCCCCATCCGAGGTGAGCAAGGATTTTTCTTCCGTTCTTCTCGCTCTTTATCATCCATTCGGGATGCTCCTTTGCAACCTTAGATGTAAGCTGAGCGCAGAAGGGAGCAAGCCAGATTCCTGCAAGGTAGCCCTTTTCGTGAATCTTTTCTGCAATATATTTCATTCCGTTAGGGAATTTCTTCTTGTCTGTGCTGAGCCAGTCACCTGTTGCAGTCTGGTAGCCGTCATCTATCTGGAAGATATTTGTGCAATCCTTTGCATTCTTGTCCATACCCTCAAGGTCACGAAGACAGATGTCCTCGGATATTTTTGAGAAGTAGTTATACCAGGATGTGTAACCTGCAAGGTGCTTGATTTTAGGCTCCTTGAAGCCAAGCTTCTCAAAGAAATAGGTATCAAACGCCTTTTCGTAATCAGCCTTTATAACCGCTATATCGAAAACCTCGTAGCTCTGACCTTCCTTGAGAATAAGACCTTCAACATCCTTGCTGATTGTGAAGGTGTTGTTGAGCATATCTGCAAAGTAAACAGTAAAGCCTGTTCTCTCTGTCATTGAGCCGTAAAGGGTAAGGTCATAGCTGCCCTTTTTTCTGAAATAGGTATAGGTGTATGAGTGGAAGTTGCCCTTCTTACCGTAGAAATCGCCGAAGCCGTAGTCACTCATAATACCTGCTGCATAGGCAGGGAAGCCACCAAGCTTTCTGCCGAGAGGGATAATATCCTTTACGGTGTGATTTCTGTCGCACTCTCTTGTGGTGGACCAGGACTGGTAGCCGTTTGCAAAGAAAAGGTCGCTGTCATCAAAAGCCATATCTGTTGTAACAGAAATGCGCTTCATCTTAAAATCCATTTTTGCAACGAGAACACCCTTGATGCTATCCTCTGTCTCTTCAAGTGTAAGCTCAAATGCTCTGTTGCTGAGCTCATTACTCTTATAGAGTGTTTTACCTATGTAAAGCTCCGAATAAAATTTATCAAACATAATTTTTCCTCCGTTGTGCGGTTATATAATCTCCGCCTTTTATACACTTTCAGTAAATTTCAGGAACTGCTTTTTGCCTTCCTCTGTTCTTGCAAATACTCCGCATTGACCGAGAATGTCCGCAAAAACCTTGCCGATTTCATCACGAAGCACCTGCTCACAGTTTTCGGCAGTAAGCTCCGTTCTTGATTTTATTTCATCAACCCACGCACCGTGCTTTGCGATATTCTCAAGAGAGTAAATGTCCTTGCCGTTGACAATGGCATCCTCAAGCTCTGCCATTTCCCCTTTAAGTCGGGAAGGAAGCACCGCAAGTCCCATAACCTCAATAAGACCGATATTTTCCTTTTTTATGTGGTGGTGCTGAGGATGGGGATGATAAACACCATCAGGATATTCCTCAGTTGTGATATTGTTCCTGAGAACCAGGTCAATTTCAAATTTGCCGTTTCTGAATCGGGCAATAGGAGTGATTGTATTATGAGGAGTGTTGTCTGTTTCTGCGAAAATGAAAGCCTCCTCATCGGTATAGCCACGCCATTTCTCAAGAATTTTTCCGCTGAGCTCACGCATTCTGTCTGTATCCTCGCCAACAAGTCGGATAACGGACATAGGCCACTTCACAATACCTGCCTCAATATCCTCATAGCCCTTGAAGGTAATGGGAGCTTCTATCTCCGCCTTTGCCATAGGGAATTCGTAGTTACCGCCCTGGAAATGGTCGTGAGTAAGAACGGAACCGCCTACAATGGGTAAATCCGCATTTGAGCCCACAAAGTAGTGAGGGAATTTCTTTACAATCTCAAAAAGTCTGCCGAAGCCCTCCTCACTTATTTTCATAGGAACATGTCGGGAATCAAAGAAAATACAATGCTCGTTGTAATACACATAGGGCGAATACTGTAAGCACCATTCTTCTTCCTTAAGCTTCACGGGAATGACTCTGTGATTCTGTCTTGCAGGGTGATTGACTCTGCCTGCATAGCCCTCGTTTTCAGGACAAAGCATACAAGCGGGGTATGCTACCTGCTTCATTTTGAGAGCTGCCGCAATAGCCTTAGGGTCCTTTTCGGGCTTCGAGAGATTGATTGTGATATCAATATCTCCGTACTCCGTAGGAGTAACCCACTTAAGGTCATTCTTTATTCTGTATTCTCTGATATAGTCAGATTTTCTTGAAAGGTGATAGTAATACTCCGTAGCCTTGCGGGGACTCTCATCATAAAGGGCGTAGAACTTGTTTATAACCTCGGAAGGTCTGGGGCACAAGGCACCCATAAGCCGTGTATCAAACAAATCACGGTAAACCACCGAATCCTCACACAAGCCCTTTTCGCAGGCGAAATCAAGCATTACACCGAGAATTTCCTCCAGAGACGCTTCGGGGTAAACCTCTCCGCCTTCAATTCCGTCAAGACCAAGAATTGCCAGAAGTCCGTTGACCGCCCATCTTTTATCCACCGACTCAATGAGCCCTTCGCGGACAGCATAAGCCACAAGACTTCTTATTGCATCATTAATTGTCATAGGCACAAGCCTCCTTGTCGCATAATTAAATATAAATATACATTATAATTATATAGACAAAACCTCTGTGTTTCAAGTTATTTATGTAAATTTATTGAATTTTCGTGCCAAATAATATAGAATGAAAAAAGTATCGGTGTATACTATCCACCAATCAGATAACGGAGGTATATTATGTCTTTTGATGCTATAAAGGTGAAAAACGATATCGTTCAATGGATAAAAGAATGGTTTGAGGAAAACGGCAAGGGCTGCAAGGGTGTGCTTGGTATTTCAGGCGGCAAGGACAGCTCCGTTGTTGCCGCTCTTCTCGTAGAGGCTCTGGGCAAGGAAAATGTAGTGGGCGTGCTTATGCCCAAGGGTGAGCAGTTTGACATTGATGTTTCCCGTGCTCTGTGTGAGCATTTAGGAATACAGAGCTACACCATTAATATTGAGGAAGCCTTCAACGGCATATATTCCCAGCTTGTAAAGGGCGGCGTAGAGCTTAACACCCAGGCAATAACCAATCTTCCGCCCCGTTTGAGAATGGCTACCGTTTATGCAGTTTCCCAGAGTGTAAACGGCAGAGGTGCAAACACCTGCAACCTTTCCGAGGACTGGGTTGGCTACTCCACCCGTTACGGTGACAGCGTGGGAGATTTCTCTCCCCTTTCAATGCTTACCGTACAAGAGGTAAAGGCAATCGGCAGAGCCCTGGGGCTCCCCGAAATGTTCGTGGAAAAGGTACCCATAGACGGTCTTTGCGGCAAAACAGATGAGGATAATTTAGGCTTCACTTATGAAACACTTGACCGATACATTCGTGAGGGTATATGCGAGGATGAGGAAACAAAAGCGCGTATTGACCGACTCCACAAAATCAATCAGTTCAAGCTTCAGCTTATGCCTGTATTCCCTTATCACCCGTAAATCTCTTCTTTGGATTTTCAACATCCACAAAGGAAATAGATTTTTTCGACAAAATTCGACAAAAACGAGTCCCCTTCCCCTTTCGCGACACCTGCATTTTTGTCTATAATCACGATTTATCTGTGGACTTATTGAACAAATCGCCATACAATGCTATAATTTTCCTGTCTTCGGGGCAGTTTTCGGATCCCGCTTCGGAGTAAGCTGGCGAAGTGTGCTATCCTGAAGGGGATTTGTAAAAAAATGCGGAGTTTTCGCCAAAAAAAGAAACAGCACTTGCTGTTACAGGAGGAGGTAAATCTATGGTCGACAACGTTACGGTTTTGTTGACCGACGACAGGGATGAGGCTACTACAAGACTCGCGGCATCCCTTCGTTCAAGTCAGATGAATGTAAATTTGTGTCCCAAGGATGGTGCGGAGCTGCTGCGGATAATAGAAAAACGGCTCCCTGATGTTATTATAATGGATGCATTTTTGCAACAAATCGATGCAATGGGCATCATTTCAAGAATCAACGGCACAAACCCCGAAAACAGACCTCTCATAATTCTTTTGTCATCAATCGACAACCCGAATTTCGAAAGAGCGGCACTGAAAAACGGTGCAGATTACGTATTTCTCAAGCCCATTGATGCACAAATGGTAACCCAGAGATTAGTACAGCTGCTCAGCTGGAAAAATGTGGGTGTTACGGCAAACTATCAACCGCCTCAGGACACCACGGCGGTTATTACACGGATGCTTCACGAAATCGGCATTCCCGCTCACATAAAGGGCTATCAGTACGTAAGAGAAGCAATACGACTGACAGTAGAGGACACGGAAATGCTCAGCTCCGTTACAAAAATCCTCTACCCCACAATTGCTAAAAATTACCACACAACCGCTTCGAGAGTTGAAAGAGCAATCCGCCACGGCATAGAGGTTGCCTGGGACAGAGGAGATGTGGATGTGCTCAATTCGTATTTCGGCTATACAATCCAGAATCAGCGCGGCAAGCCTACAAATTCAGAATTTATTGCAATGCTGGCAGACAAAATTCTTCTGGAAACAAAAGCCCGACTTTGGGGATAAAAACACAAATCAAGTTAAAAAAGGGGATGTAAAAAAAGCGCAGACCGCATAAAACAATATAAATAGATGGGGTTCCTGCAGGACTGATACCTGTAAGAACCCCTTAAACAATCAAAAAAATACAGTTTGTTAAGAATTTTAAGTTTTATGCTACGAACAAATCTCGCCGCTCGACGTACCCTTGTACGCCTTCGGGTAAACAAAAACAAGTCCGAAGCCTTGTTTTTGCTCGGTTTGTCCGTTCTGCATCATTTTTTCCTATCCCCTAAAACGGGGCTGTAAAAAAACTTTCGTTTTTTTACAGCCCCGTTTTCAGATATCTACGGCATTCCCTATCTCTTCCGAGTTTACTTGCCAAATTGCTCCTGCTTGCAGAGACCGTGCTACGGTCACAAGCACCCGCAGAGGCTCCGGCTATATAGTGTACCCACTCAACAACGCATCCTTGTCATTGATATCCAGCACACCATCGCCGTTAAGGTCGCAGGCATATTTCTGTCTTGTATTAAGTCTGTCCTGATTGATAAGTCCCTTTTTAATGGCCGATATATCCTCCTGAGTAAACGGTATTCCGTCAAAGTCAAAATCCCCCTTAAGATAAACATCAACCTTCTCGTAGAAGCCTGTTATCATAAGCTGCATAAGGGAAGCATCAATAACATCAATATATCCGTCACCATCAATATCGGAATTTATCATACCGTTGAAATCGAGCTTTTCATCGGAAACAACCTGATTCACAAGAGTCTGATAGTCCTGCACGTTTATCTCACCATCATCCACGATATCACCGATATCCGTAAGGGTATAAGCATTTTCCGCTGTAACGGCTTTTACCTTGTAATAGCCACTTTTATCAAACACGGGACCTGAGCCTGAAGCATTGGTTTTCTGTCCCCAGAGCTGAGTTGTATTTACCTTCTGAAGAAGGTATGCAATTTCGCCGCTTGCAAAATCTGCTACAGTTTTGCCCTCGGTTGCCCCCGACACATCTGCAGTTACAGAGCCATTTGCAGAGCTACCAACACCGTTCTGTGAAGTTCCCGTTCCGTCTGTTGCGGCATTTATAAGATAATAGCAACCGGAAACTGTCCCGGTATTTGCTCCCGCCACACCGCCGACAAAACTGCTTCCGTTTACAAGTCCCGCATTGTAGGAATTGGTAACGGTTTTATTGTTAAAGCCTGTTACACCTCCTACATAGCTGTCACCCTGAAGCATCGTGTAGAAGGAATAACAATTGTCTATCCTGCCTTCATTTCTTCCGCATAAAGAACCCACATACTGATTACCGCTGAAGCTTGAATAGTCAATGCCCACCTTTTCGATTACCGCATCCGAGCCTGTATATCCGAAAAGTCCTCCGTAGGAAAGTGAGGAGTCATTCATATAAAGTCCGTTGATTGTATGTCCCTGACCGTCAAAATGACCATTGTATTTGTAGGTAGCATTTCCGATAGGTGTCCATTTCCTGAAGGCTGATGTATCATCTGCCGGCGTACCGTAGCCTGTGAGAACACCGTCGTTATCTGTAATATCGCAGGTAAGAACTGCATTTGCATTTACATTTCCGCTATTTACAAAATCCCTGAACCAGTGAAGCTCACCTGCGTTTGAAATCTCATAAGCATTATCTTCGTTTATTTCAGGCATAATCTGCTTCTGACACATATCGCAAAAGCCGTTGGTTTGGGTTGCATTACAGATATCTGTATCCTTTTGAGCAATAGTCTTGAAATCGCCTCGTATATCATCAACCTTACCTGTTGAAATATAGTAGCAATAGGAAATCGGTGTGTAGCTCCGGAAACGAAGAACATCAACAATACCCATATATGATGTGGGATCCTCTGTTGCAGGAGAGGTTGTGGAGCATCTGGTTGCACCGTCACCGCTGTAATAAACACCTGTATGGAAAAGTGTCTGACCGGGGCAATAAATACCGATTGCGAAGCTGTCATCATCATCGCCCTTGAAGGCTGCCCAGTTTTCATTACAAATAAAATCCTGATCCGTGGCAGTTCCCCAGAATTTGAGGTCCGTACGGTTTATTTTTGTATTGCTGTCCGACCAGGGCTCTCCGCCTGCATAGTAAACGAAATCATTAAGCGGCTCTACACAATAGAATGCCGGCAGCTCCTGGGTAGTGGTAACGGCAGGATATCCCGAATAATCCACAAATCTGCAGGTTGCTCTCATCATTCCGTTCTCAAGAGTGTACCGGGCTTCCATATACGAGGGAGTAATATGTATTGCCTCTTTAGCCCAGTCAAGAGGTCGGCATTTGATGTAAATTTCATTATCCGAAACCTTAACATCAACAATTTTACTTGCTTCATTGTAAAGGTTGCCTCCCTGAACAGGATTGTAATTCCACACTGCTTCACCATACATGCCCGGCTCATAGGGGTAAGAGCCGGTGCCGTAATATGACTGCTGAACAAGTCTGCCCGTATCGTGTGCATTTATAAGATTTACATTACTGCTTGTGTTATAAGCAAAGCTTGTGGTACCTACCTTTGACTTGAAATCAACCTCAGTGGTTTTTGTTCCGTATTTCTTAACAGAGGACATAACCGAATTTGTCAGATCCTCCATATATGTAAGAGCTCCGCCCCAGTCAAGGTCAATGCCGATTTTGTAGTTGGAGTCGGAAAGGTAAACCATACCCTCGGAATCACCGGGATTTGTTTCGGAAGACAAATCAATGGATTTGAAGGTGAAATCCATATTATTCTTATCAAGAGCCTTAAAGGCTACTCCTGTAATTGCATTACGGGTTGTGCCACTCATAAAGCCGTCAATATAGCCTGAAAACTCGCCGTTTTCATCGGGCTCCAGGAAAAACTCCTCTGTAACTCCGTTGAAGTTCAACTCACCCTTAACATAGGCATCGGATGAATATTTTATTACATAGCGGTTAAATGAGGATCCGCTGTAATCAAGGGTATAGTTATAATTAGCACAAGCAACGGTTTTCTGTGTTCCGTTAACGGTAATCGTTTTATCTTCGGAGGCTTTCACACTAACATCAAACTGTGTGGAGCTGTTACCATAGGTAACGGTGACAGTCTGTGTGCCCGTTGCTGTAAGATACTCCGGAGAAACAGCAAAGCCCTCATCAATGTTTTCTTTCTCTCCGTCAGGATATGTAACCCCGATGACAAGGCCTCTTGTATCAAGCTTTTCGCCCACACAATAGCTTCGCTTCAGGGGCAGCGAAACCATCGCAAGCTCCCCGACTACAATGGGATCCCATTTAGAAAAAAGACTTCTGCTTGCGGCAGTAGCCGTAGTAGCTGAGGTGATTTTTTCGCCTGTTCCGTCAGGATTTGTAAACCAACCTGCAAAAACAAGTCCCTCTCTCTGAGGCACGGGAAGCGCCCCGTAGGTTGCGCCTGCAGTATATGTAAAGGTCTTTCTGTGAGTAAAGTCCACGGCATACTCATAAACTGCTTTTGAACGGATTTTTATATCTGAAACAGTTACATCAGAGGACGGGGAGTTATTATCAAATCTTACCTGAATATAGCCGGTACCCGCAGGAGTGGTAAAGCACCACTCATTAAGTCCGTACTGATGAGCATTTTCAGCCTCAAGGGAAGTATATTGTCCTGATTTGTCAAAATAGAAAACCATAGCTTCAAAGTTGGTGGTAGTGCCGTTTGCCACATAAGAGAGCATATATTCCGTATTCTCCTCAACCGGCATCGAATACATAGCACCAACCGAGCTCATTGAAAACGCAGTGAAAACCTCTGTAGCCGTTGTATTATTTACAAGCACAAAGCTTCCCTTGCTGACATCACAAGTCAGGGTACCCCCTGCCGCATCATCGCTCAACACCTTCATATTGGGATGATTTGCCCATTGTTCAAATATAAACAGATTGTCAAAGGTAAGCTCATAAATCTCCTCAGCTGCAGCCGAAACAGGTGCTGCAAGGTTCAGAACAAACATAATTGCGCAAACGCTAAGACTCAATAGCCGCTGCAGGACTTTTTTCATAAAAAACGACCTCCGCCATTTTCAAAATTTTTGCCGTATACATATATAAGTGTAGCATAATATGAATCGTTTCTCAAGTTTTTTTGAGAATTTGGAATAATAAAATTTGAAAACGGGAAGCATACACGCAGCGGCAAAGTGTGGCAAAGTTCAATGATCTGACAATAGTCGGGGTAAAGAAAAAGAGGCGGAAAACGCCTCTTTTTATGTTATTACAATTATAAAAATTTGTGATGTTTTTGGATTTTTATCTTACTGCATATGTATAGTAAAAAGCGCTAACATCAAGACTTTTTTCTTCGTTTTCAATAATTTCTTGAGGAACAGCAATAAGCATCGTAAAAGTTTTTGCGCCACTTGTTACTTTCTCTAAAACAAAACCACCCGGACAATTCTCATAACCGTCACTTGCTGTATGGTAAAACAGTAAATCTGATTTGTATGTAATACCATCATCGTAATCTACAAATATCCTTTCAGGATATACAGTAAAATCTTCTTTCCCTATATTTTCAATTGTAAATTCAACCTTTACAAAACCTTCATTTTCGTAATCACCTGATATTCCGTAACCATCTTCGAATAAATCCAACTTATTTTCATATACAGAAATATCATTTACAACAAATTCAGCTATATCGTTATATTTAACTTTTTCTCCAATTTCTGCTTTTTTAGGTGTTGTTATGATTTTAAAACCAACAACCACAACAGCAACTACAACCAAGAGAATTATTATTTTTTTAAAAAACTTTTTCATGTTTTTCCTCCACCATTAAATATTAAAGCGATTTTTAACGCAACAAGTCAATTGTAATATTTTTCACCCCCACAAAAACAAAAAGTGTGTGCAACCGAAGCTACACACACCGAAAAATGCGTAACTTCAAGTTGTTATTTAATCAAAATTAATATATTAACCGATATTGGTTAATATGATTATATACCATTTTCGGTTAATATTCAAGTAGGGAGTGATAAAAAATGATTTCCTACGATAATTTGTGGAAGGTTATGCAAGAAAAAGGCGTAACACAGTATGCGTTGATAAAAAAATATAAGATAAGCCCAGCCCAAATCACAAGATTAAAACGAAATGAAAGTGTCAGCACCCATACCATAGAAACATTTTGCAAAATTCTTGATTGTAGGGTTGAGGATATAATGAAATATATACCCGACGAAATAATAAAAAATACAGAAAATTAGACCGCATCCCTTTCTTGAAATACTCATTTTAGGGATGCGGATGTGTTTTCTTAAAACTTTAGTGGATAATAAAAGCCTGAATGATTTTAATGAAAAATTAATAATAAAACGAAAATCCGCCCTCTTGCGAGAACGGATTTTTTATTTATTGTTTTCTTTTGAAGTTTTTAACGATTCGTGCGGAAAGATCAATGTTTTTCTAATAAGATACTGTCGTGCGCCATAGCATATCACCCTTCAGATAATAAATAAGAGATAACAGATAATAAAGAATAGAACAAAAGCGACACGAACTTTACCGTATCTATTATCTATTCACTATTATCCATTATCTCTTATCTTAGGCAATCGTGAGATTGCCGCTTTTGGAGCTGATAACCGGAGTCGAACCGGTGACCTCATCCTTACCAAGGATGCGCTCTACCTCCTGAGCCATATCAGCACATATAACTCTACCAATTATACATATCAGGGTTGTAATTGTCAAGAGTTTTTCTGCTCTGCAAAAAATTATTTTGCCACACCATATACGAGAAGTCTGCAATTTTCTTTAAAAATTTTAAAATTAGGTATTGACATACAAATCAAATTATGATATATTAGTCAAGCATTAAGTTGCTGGTGTAGCTCAGTTGGTAGAGCAGCTGATTTGTAATCAGCAGGTCGGGGGTTCGAGTCCGTCCACCAGCTCCATTTTTATGAATAGATATATGTGGGAGTGTTCCCGAGTGGCCAAAGGGGGCAGACTGTAAATCTGTTGGCACCGCCTTCGGTGGTTCGAATCCACCCGCTCCCACCAAAGTCAAATTATCCGAACCTTGTCATCAATGGTGACACGTTCGGGTTTTTGATTTTTATACAACTAACTAACTGAGAGGATAATAATTTATCCTCTCAGTTTATTATTTAAAATCATCCTTTGTGAACTTTATAATAACATATAACACAACTCCTTGCGGATATACAACGGTAGAACCATTGATTATGTGCCTGACGACAACGGAGTTGCACGTATGACAAGCGAGTTTAATTTGTAGGAAAAACGGTGTAATATCAACCAGCAAGGATAGTAACAATCCAAACAATACCTTTTATTTTTTCACCTACCTATGTATAATTAAATCAGCAAAAAACTTAATGCAAGAATGTAGAAAGGAAAGATATGAAAATGAAAAACAGCATAGGTGAAAGAATTGCCTACCATAGAAAAATGAATGCAATGACACAGGAGGAGCTTGCCGGGAGGTTGAATGTTTCTACCCAAGCCGTTTCAAAATGGGAACAAAAACTTTCTTCGCCTGATATTACGCTTTTGCCGGAAATTGCAAGTGTTTTTTCTATTAGTATCGATGAATTGTTCGGAAAGAAAGTTGATAGGGAACCCGTGTTTAATTTAGTTGATAATGTTCCGTGGGACGATGACAGAAAAATACGAATTGCAGTTTATCATGGCAAAAAACTTATGCAACAATCAACACATCAACTTCAAAAAGGAACAAATAAAATAAATGTTCATTTTGACTATGGTGAAGTTTATAA
>JAZSCI010000125.1:0-7062 GCA_045602865.1 Acutalibacteraceae bacterium | reverse complement strand
TCAGGTCTTCGTGGCCGTGGCGGCGGTGGTTTCCCCACAGGCCGTAAGTGGAGCTTTACAGCTGCTAATCAGGCTGATCAGAAATATGTTGTATGTAATGCTGACGAGGGAGATCCCGGTGCATTTATGGACCGTTCAGTTCTTGAAGGTGATCCCCACTGTCTCGTTGAGGCTATGACAATCTGCGGATACGCAACAGGCGCAACAGAGGGTTATGTATATGTTCGTGCTGAGTATCCCATCGCTGTTGAGCGTTTACAGAAGGCTATTGATGATGCACGTGAGTATGGACTTCTCGGTAAGAACATCTTCGGCTCAGGCTTTGACTTTGATCTTTTCATCCGTCTTGGTGCCGGTGCTTTCGTTTGCGGTGAGGAAACTGCTCTTATGACATCTATCGAGGGTAACAGAGGTGAGCCTCGCCCCCGTCCTCCTTATCCTGCAGTTAAAGGACTTTTCGGTAAGCCCACAACTGAGAATAACGTTGAAACCTTCGCAAATATTCCCCAGATTATCCTTCACGGTGCAGAGTTCTTCAATTCAATGGGTACTGCTACAAGTAAGGGTACAAAGGTATTTGCTCTCGGTGGTAAAATCAATAACACAGGTCTTGTTGAGGTTCCCATGGGTACAACACTTCGCGAAATCGTAGAGGATATCGGTGGCGGTATTCCCAACGGCAAGAAGTTCAAGGCTGCCCAGACTGGTGGTCCCTCAGGCGGATGTCTTCCTGCAGACCTTCTTGATATCGAAATCGACTATGACAACCTGGTTGCCAAGGGTGCAATGATGGGTTCAGGCGGACTTATCGTTATGGATGAGGATGACTGTATGGTTGATATCGCTAAATTCTTCCTTAAGTTCACTGTTGATGAGTCCTGCGGTAAGTGTACTCCCTGCCGTGTAGGTACAAGAAGACTTCTTGAGATTCTTGAGAAGATTACAAGCGGTAAGAGCACAATGGGGGACCTTGACAGAATGGAATACCTTTGCAACTACATAAAGGAAAATTCTCTTTGCGGTCTCGGTCAGACAGCTCCCAACCCTGTTCTTTCCACATATCAGCGTTTCAGAGATGAGTATATCGCTCACGTTGTTGACAAGAAGTGTCCTGCAGGTGTTTGTAAGGATCTTGTTACCTACTCTATTGATGTGGACAAGTGTATCGGTTGCGGTATCTGTGCAAAGAATTGTCCTGTTGATGCTATTGCAAGAACAGACTATACTGCACCCGGCCACAAGCTTGCATCCTTCCAGATTGATGCTGAG
Source organism: Acutalibacteraceae bacterium (assembly GCA_045602865.1). Classification (GTDB taxonomy): domain Bacteria; phylum Bacillota; class Clostridia; order Oscillospirales; family Acutalibacteraceae; genus DTU089. The sequence continues at coordinate 5,793 of JAZSCI010000125.1, read as the reverse complement.
AAGTGCGTTAAGTGCGGAGTATGTATAGGCAACTGTAAGTTTAAGGCTATTAATAAATAAGGAGGAGCTAATGATGGAAAATGCAGTAAATATTAAAATAAACGGCTTTGATTATCAGGTTCCTGCCGGTTCTACAATTCTCGAAGCTGCTCATTCTGTAGGTATTGAAATTCCTACACTTTGCTATCTTAAAGAAATCAATGCTATCGGTGCCTGCCGTATTTGTGTGGTTGAGGTTAAGGGCGCAAGAAGCCTTGTTGCTGCTTGTGTATTCCCCGTAAATGAGGGTATGGAAATCTTCACAAACTCTCCCAAGGTTATCGAAGCAAGAAAGACAACACTTGAGCTTATTCTCTCTACTCACAAGAAGGAGTGCCTTTCTTGTGTAAGAAGCGGTAACTGTGAGCTTCAGAAGCTTTGCGCAGATTACGGCATCGAGGATTCTAACGCTTATGCGGGAGATATGGTTAAGTATGATATTGATGCAAGCGCATCTCATATGTACCGCGACAATGAGAAATGTATTCTCTGCCGCCGTTGTGTAGCTGCTTGTGATAAGCTTCAGGCTGTTTCCGTTATCGGTGCAAATGCCCGTGGCTTTGATACACATATCGGCTCTGCTTTCGAGTTCGATCTTGCTGATGTTGCTTGTATTTCCTGCGGTCAGTGTATTACAGCCTGTCCCACAGGTGCTCTTTCAGAGAGAGATGATACACAGAAGGTATTTGATGCACTCAACGATCCCGACAAGCACGTTGTTGTTCAGACAGCACCTGCAGTTCGTGTAGGTCTCGGTGAGGAGTTCGGCTATGAAATGGGTACAGTTGTTACCGGTAAAATGGTTTCTGCACTCAAGATGCTCGGCTTTGATGGTGTGTTTGATACAAACTTTGCCGCTGACCTTACAATTATGGAGGAGGCTACCGAATTCCTTGACAGATTCGGCAAAAAGGAAAATCTTCCTCTTATCACATCCTGCTCACCCGGTTGGGTTAAGTACTGTGAGCACTACTATCCCGAGTTTATCCCCAATCTTTCTTCCTGTAAGTCACCTCAGGGTATGTTTGGTTCAGTTGCCAAGACTTACTATGCAGATAAGATGGGTATTGATCCCGAGAAGATTTTCGTTGTTTCTGTTATGCCTTGTACTGCAAAGAAATTTGAGGCAGAGAGAACAGATTACAGCGCAGTAAAGGGACTTGCTGATATTGACGCTTCTATCACTGTAAGAGAGCTTGCAAGAATGATTAAGAAGGCAGGTATCAACTTCAGAAATATTCCCGATGCTGAATTTGATGCACCCTTCGGACTTGGTTCAGGTGCGGGTACTATCTTCGGTGCAACCGGTGGTGTTATGGAGGCAGCTCTCCGTACCGCTTATGAGGTTGTTACAGGCAACGAGCTTACTGACCTTGCTACCTTCAAGGCTGTTCGTGGTGTTGAGGGCGTTAAGGAAGCTTCCTATGAGCTTAACGGCGCTACAATCAATGTAGCAGTTGCTTCAGGTCTCGCAAATGCAAAGAAGGTTCTTGATATGGTTAAGTCAGGTGAAAAGAGCTATGACTTCATCGAGATTATGGCTTGTCCCGGCGGTTGCGTAAACGGTGGCGGTCAGCCTATTGTTCCTGCAGTTGTGAGAAATAATGTTGATGTAAGAGCTGCCCGTGCAGCAGGTCTTTACAACGATGATGCAAGTCTTCCCGTAAGAAAGTCACACGAGAATGCTGATGTTAAGGCAATCTACGATGAGTTCTTCGGTAAGCCCGGCAGTCACAAGGCTCACGATATTCTCCATACCGGCTACACAGCTCGTAAGGTATATTAAGCTTTAAATTAAATTAAAATGTCCGTTGCAGGTTAATAGCCTGTAACGGACATTCATTTTTTTGTTATGTATGTGTGGATTTGTTGTTTTATTTATTGTATAATTAATGAGATGAATCGTGCAGGGCGGTGATTATTTTGAGTAATAAGGATGGACTTTACATAGAGCCTGTTGCCTATATACGAAACGGCTACAAGGAAAAATTTGGTGTTCCCAGACAGAGCGGACTTGTGCCCTCTGTGAAATCCCGTATTGAATTCTGTGAGGAATACAGGGATGAAAACTGTATAAGAGAGATTGAGCAGTATACACATCTGTGGCTTATATGGGGCTTTTCAAAAAACGAAAAGAAATGGTCACCTACCGTAAGACCGCCAAAGCTTGGCGGAAATAAGAGAGTAGGAGTTTTTGCAAGTCGTTCACCCTTCCGACCTAATGCTATGGGGCTCTCCTGTGTAAAGCTTGAAGGAGTTGAGGCAGGAAAAAACGGCAAAATTCTTCTTGTAAGCGGTGGGGATTTAGCTGATGGGACACCTATTTACGATATTAAGCCCTACCTTCCCTATGTGGACAGTATTCCCTATGCTCAGGGTGGCTTTTCCGAGGAACACAAAAACGAATTTCTGCAGGTTGATTTGCCCCATAATTTAAGGAGTATGTTATCTGAGGGTGAAGCAGAAAATCTTACAGAATTGCTTTCTCTGAATCCTTGCCCTGCCTATAAGGGCGATGGGGAGAGGACGTACGGACTTACCTTTGAGGATATGCAGGTTAAGTTCAGATACGAAAACAGTATGATAAAAGTTGTGGATATTAAAAGAGGCTGAAATGATTACAATTAAACCTGATTTTTTTGATACCTTCAGGTGCATAGCGGATAAATGCACGGATAGCTGCTGCATCGGTTGGGAAATTGATGTGGATGGAGCTGCACTTGAAAAATATAATACTCTTGATAATTCTCTGGGCGAGGAAATCCGTTCCTGCATAGTGTCGGCAGAGGGTGGCGGTAAATGCTTTGAGCTTTCAGAAAAGGAAAGATGCCCCTTTCTTGATGAAAGAAGCCTTTGCAGAATTATAAGTGAGCAGGGGGAGGGGTACCTTTGTGAGATTTGTAAGGAGCATCCCCGTTTTTATGAGTGGTTTCACGGAGTTACCGAGTGCGGTCTCGGTCTTTGCTGCGAGGAAGTGTGCAGAATACTTCTTTCCTCAGAGAAGCCTTTTTCATTGGTTGAGGAAAATGATGGCGAAGAAGTTCCCGTGGAAACGGATGAACAGATTGAAGAATTTGAAGCATACGAGGATATTTATGACCTTCGCGAGTGCTTGTTTCATCTGTTGTATACTGAAAATATGACCTTTGATGAAAAAATCAAAGAGATTATATTTACCATAGAGGAGTTCTGCGGCGAAAAAATTGTGGTACGGGATTATGAGGAGCTTCTTGAATTATACAGAAAAACAGAGCCTATCAATGATGAGTGGACGGCTTATATAAATGAGCTGACAGAGAAATTCTTCGTGATTACAGGGGATTTGAGTAAGACCTTTAAAGAAATGGGCGGAGAGGAGCTCTATCCGAGGATTTTAGCATATACTCTTTACCGCCATCTGTCAAAGGCAGTGTTCGATTACCGCATAGGCGAGAGAGTGAAATTTGCAATAGAGAGCGTAAGCTTTATCCGACTTTGTGATGCAAGGGTATATTTGGAAAAGGGTGAGCTTACGTTGAAGGACAGAATAAACAATCTGAAAAACTGGTCAAAGCAGATTGAGTACAGCGAGGAAAATACAGATTTATTGATATACGGAGAGGAATAATGGCAAAGCAGGAAAAAACAAATGTAATGCGACTTTTAGAGCAAAAGAAAATTTCATATACAATGCACGATTACACAGATAGCGGAGCAATTGCAGGTGAGGATGTTGCACGTGTTCTGGGTGAAGAGCCTGATTTCGTGTTCAAAACCCTTGTAACAGTAGGAAAATCACGGCAGAATTATGTTTTTATAGTTCCCGTAAATAAGGAGCTGAACCTGAAAAAGGCGGCAAGTGCCGTTGGTGAGAAAAGCGTGGAAATGATAAAGTCCAAGGATCTTTTGCCTCTTACGGGATATGTTCACGGCGGCTGCTCTCCCATAGGGATGAAAAAGCAGTTTCCTACGATTGTTCATTCCTCGGCAGAGAATATGGACACAATTTTCTTCAGCGGCGGCAAAATCGGAATACAGGTAGAGCTGAAAACAGAGGATTTCAGGAAAATTGTCAATATAAAATTTGCCGATGTGGCAGATTGAAATGCGACTGCTTCTGCCAAAGGAAAAGATGATTTTGTTGTGAGCGATGCATTCAGAGTCTGTCGCACACCTTAATTCAAGACTCTCTTAAAAGGAGATGATGTTATGTCAGATGATGGCTTCTATGTACTTAAAGGCGATCTTACGCAATACCTGGGTGAAGGCGGAAATGTTGTTATTCCGGATAGCGTTGTATGTATAAACGACTATGCTTTCTGTTACTGTGGGGATAAGCTTACATCGGTTACCTTTCCCGCCGGTCTGACTCGCATATCATACAAGGCTTTTGATAGCTGTACAAGGCTTACATCCTTGGAGCTTCCTGATAGTGTGATTTCTATAGGTGCAGAGGCGTTTTATGATACCGGATACTATCAAAACGAAAGCAATTGGGAAGATGGAGTTCTATACATAGGAAAACACCTTATAAAGGCAGATGAATGCCTGTCAGGTGCATACAAGGTAAAAGAGGGTACCATAACAATTGCCGATAATGCTTTTGATGGTTGCACAGAGCTTACATCAATAACGCTTCCCGAGAGCTTAAGGTATATAGGTGAGTCTGCCTTCTGCCAATGCGAAGCCCTTGAATCAATTATAATTCCCGAAGGTGTTACAAGTATACCGGAATCTGCTTTCCAGGATTGTACAAGCCTTAGTTCAGTCGTAATACCGGATAGTGTAACGAGTATAGGTCGATATGCCTTTGGATTCTGCAAAAGCATTACCTCGGTAACTATGTCCGCCGGTATTAAAGATATAGAATTAAATGCTTTTGAGGATTGTGAAGCTCTTGAGACAGTAAATATAACGGATATTGCGGCATGGTGCGAAATAAATTTTGAAGAATTTGAAGCGAATCCTGTTTTTTATTCAAAAAAATTGTTTGTTAACGGTGAACTGCTGACAGATTTAGTTGTACCTGAAAGTGTAGTAAGTATAAATAGATACGCCTTCTGTGACTGCGAAGGTCTGACCTCGGTTGCTTTCCACAAAGGTGTAAATCATATAGGTGAATATTCTTTTTCCGGTTGCAGTGCACTTAATGCCGTTCATATAACTGACATTGCTTCCTGGAATAGTATATGCTTTGATGAACATAATCCCTTAATGGAAGCTGAAAATCTTTACCTTAAGGGAGAACTGGTAACAGAGCTTGTTTTCCCTGATGGTACGAAAAAAATAGGAGACAATGCTCTTTCGATGTGCAGAAATCTTACCTCGGTTGTTATCCCTCAGGGTGTGGAGGTTATAGGAAGCAGTGCTTTTCGCAGGTGCGCAGACCTTATTTCTGTCACAATACCTGATAGTGTAATTCGGATAGAGAAAGATGCTTTCTTTGATTGTACAGGTCTTGAAGAGGTTTTATACACAGGCTCGGTATACGACTGGGAAAAAATTGAAATATCCACGGGAAACGATGCGCTCAACGAAGCGGATATTTACTATCTTTAAAAATGATTGTTGTGTTGCGAGATTCTGTTTTTGCTGATTAATAATCATAGCAACAAAAAAGTCGGAGAAATAACTCCGACTTTTTTTATAATATAGTCTTTATTTCACTTAGCGCATCTACTGTGTATGTAGGCTTGACATCATCGGGAAGCGTGTCTCCGTTTTTGTTGAACCATATACAATCAATTCCGTAATTTATGCCACCGATTATATCGG
>JAZSCI010000124.1:0-29356 GCA_045602865.1 Acutalibacteraceae bacterium | reverse complement strand
CTCAGAATCCCCGTTTCAATGCACAACGTTGACGAAAGCAAAATCTTCCGTCCCGCAGTTTGGAACGCATTCGGCACACAGGAGCTTGAGAGTGCAGACTTCCGTGCTTGTGAAGCTTACGGACCTCTCTACAAATAATTTGATATAATAAAGCTTAATCCCCCGCTTCATCACTGATGAGGCGGGGGATTTCACTTCTTAATTATTCAATATTCATTATTCTTTCGTACTTTTCCGAAGGCGCTTTGCCCATTCCCTACGGTTGGTCTATCCGAGTGAATCGCAAACCGCTACTTGCTATTTGCTACTTGCTATTTGCTAATCGCCGGCAGCTGACAGCTAATCAATACTTATCCTTAATTGTCTTTACTGCAGAAGCCGCACTCTTTGTGCCGCCCTTGTAGGCTTCGATTTTATATGAATAAGTCTTGCCCTTCTTTGCAGTTTTATCAATGTAAGATACTATAGTACCGCCCTTGATTTTTGCAAGTCTTTCGTAAGAGCCACTACCGGTCTTGCGGTATACAATGTAGCCCTCTGCTCCTGACACCTTGCTCCACTTAACAGTGATACCTGCTTTTGCAGTAGAAGGTGTTTTGATTGTAGGTGTGCCAACAAAGGTAATGCTCTTTTCTTCGGATTTTTCGGAAGCAGAAGAATCCTTTACTGTCTTGACTACATAGTAATATTTCTTACCACTCTTTGCAGTTTTATCTGCATAAGCGGTTTTCGTTGTTTTGCCGAGGTACTTGTATGAGTCACTGCCTGTCTTACGATAAACCTTGTAAGAGTCAGCTCCGCTTACCTTGCTCCACTCGAGTCTTACCCCGTAGTCCTTGTTTGCAATTGCCTTGATTGTGGGTTTTGCAAGAAAGGTAATACCCTTTGATGCAGATTTCTCGGAATCTCCTGCCTCGTTTGTGGCTTTTACAACATAGTAATACTTTGTACCGCTTTTTGCAGTCTTGTCTGCATAAGCGGTTTTTGTGGTCTTGCCCAGATACTGGTATGAGCCACCGCTTACCTTACGGTAAACCTTGTAGGAGTCTGCGCCATCAATCCAATACCATACAATTTTCACACCGTAATCCTTGTTGGCAATTGCGGTAATTTCAGGAGAATCACACTTAAGCTGCGGAATGATTTTCACATCAATAATTTCGCCGCAATCTTTACATTGCTGATATTTTGAACCTGATTCATATACAGTTGCCTTTTTCTCGACAACCCACTTTGTGGACTTATGCTTACATGGAGCCTTAAAGGTAAATCCGTTTTCTTTTGCATAGTCTTCCGCGGCTGAGCCGGAATTTCCGCGAACTATGAAATCACTCATTTTCTCTATGCTGTTATAGTCTTTAAAATAGCCGAAGGCATATTTGCCTATATTCTTCACATTATCAGGAATTGAAATTGATTTGAGACTTTCGCATTTGTTGAAAGCACCCTCGCCTATGCTTGTTACCCTTTTACCGATTTTAACAGAGAGCAGGCTTTTACATGCATCGAAAGCATATTTGCCTATCCTTGTTACACTGTCAGGAATTACAATAGATTTAAGCTGCCAACAAAAGAGAAAAGCTTCATCACCTATATGGGTTACACTGTCAGGTATACGGATTGATTTAATATTTACGCACCAATAGAAAGCTTCATCGCCTATGCTTGTCACACTGTCAGGAATTGTGACTGTCTCAAGGTTTGAGCAATAACAGAAAGTAGAGTCATTTATACTCGTTACGCTATCGGGAATTTCTATTGATTTAAGGCTGTCGCAGTTCACAAATGCACCTTCACCGATATTTGTAACACTATCCGGAATTTTTACAAAAGCGAGATTTGAATCCCAGGAAAATGCATATTCACCAATATTAGTAACAGTATCAGGAATTGTGATTGAGGTAAGTTTTTCACAACCGTTAAAAGCATATCCCGCTATATTCGTTGTTCCCTTTGCGATTTTAAAAGAATCATCAATATCGCGGTCTACAGCAATCAAATTCTTGCCAATGTACAAAGCATCATTTTTCCAGTTGGATTTGTTATTGTAATAACCCGTATTCTCAAAAGAGCTTTTGTATATATTTATTGAGGTGTCAGGGATTTTGATTGACACAAGGCTTGCGCAACCGGAAAAAGCATTTTCTCCTATATCCACTTTACCTTTACCGATTTCAACATATTCAAGGCTTTCTAAACAGGAGAAAGCACCGGGCCATATACTTGTTACACCATCTCCGATTTTAACAGATTCAAGTGACTCACAGTTAGAAAAAGCTTCTTCACCTATATTTGCACCACCGCCGATTGTCAGCGATGCAAGATTTTCACATGACCTGAATGCATACCAACCTATTTTTACGCTGCCTTCAATTGTAACTGTTTCAAGACCGTTACAACCACCGAAAGCATAACCGCATATACTTGCAACACTATCAGGAATTATAAGTGAGGTCAAACCATCCCTATAACTGAAAGCACTATCGGCTATGCACCTTGTTCCGGGATTAACTTTGTACAAACCGGTAATCTCGGGCTCTGCCTCTATCAAATGATTACCTGCATATAAAGCACCGTTTTTCCAATTGCTTTCATCCCGGTAATAAGCGGTATCCGTTAAAACATTGCTGCCTATACTTGTTACACTATCGGTAATTGAAATTGACACAAGATTTTCACAACATGCAAAAGCATTATATTCTATACTTTCCAGGCCATCAGGTAAAATAACCGATTTAAGGTATTCGCAGCTCTCAAAAGCCCGTTCATATATTGTTTTCACTCCGTCAGGAACTATATAAACCTCTGCCTGTTTTTTTTCAGGAAACTTTACAAGGGTTGTTTTATCTTTATTGAATAAAACTCCTCCGCTTGATGAGTAATTCAAGTTACCGGAATCAACATTGATTGATTTGAGACGGTCACAACCCACGAAAGCATAACTACCTATACTTTCTACACCGCTACCAAAGTTGATTGTCTCAAGACTTGAACAACAGTAAAAAGCAGAATCACCTATGCTTGTTACACTATCAGGAATTGTAATAGATGTAAGGCTCTCACAACAATAAAAAGCTTCATAACCTATACCTGTTACCGGCAAATTGTTATATGTATCCGGAATAACAATATCACCACTTGCATATGTCAGACAAAAGTCCACGGAATATGATTCACCATCATCATTAAGTTCAAATGTCAAATAATCAACACCCTCAGCCTTTGCCTCAACAGCAAAAAGTCCACCAAAATCAATTTCACTCAAACCAACATACGCAGAGCCGAAAATGATTGCGAGTACCAGAAAAACTGACAAGCTTCTTTTCAATGTATTTTTCATAACAATACTCCTTAAAAATTACATTATTAATATTCCAATTCATATTACCATAATTTAGCATAACATTTAAATAGTATTAATCACCAAAAAAGCCTTACCCTTTTTGTGCAAGAAAAAGCCACAGAACGGAAATTTAAGCCTGTTCTGTGGTCACTTTTCAATATATTCAGTTTGAAGTCTTGCGGAACGGACAATGCCCACCCTGAAGCTTCGCAAGGCAAACCCCCGACACCACTTTTGCCGTGTCGGGGGTTGATTTGTGAAAATTCTTGGCTTATGCCTTTTTCTTTGTAATTGTCTTGATTACAAAAAGTGTTGCAATCATAAGAGCAATAGCAATAGGAAGAACGATAAACCAGTTAGGAATGATACCTGCAATAATGTAGCTTACAACGGAAACTCCTGCTACTGTAAGAGCATAGGGAAGCTGTGTTGATACATGGTTCAGGTGATCGCACTGTGCACCTGCAGATGCCATAATGGTTGTATCGGAAATGGGTGAGCAGTGGTCACCGCAAACTGCACCTGCCATACAAGCAGAAATAGAAACGATTGTAAGGGGGTTATCAGCCTCAAATACGCTGAGAACAATAGGAATGAGAATACCGAATGTACCCCAAGATGTACCTGTTGCAAAGGAAAGTCCTACTGCAATTGCAAAGATAATAGCGGGAAGGAACATCTGGAATGCACCTGCACTACCCTCAACAAGCTGAGAAATGAATATCTTTGCACCGAGAGAGTCTGTCATAGCCTTAAGTGTCCATGCACAAGCAAGAATCATAATAGCAGGAACCATTGCCTTGAAGCCTTCGGGAAGAGAATCCATAATATTTCTGAAGGAAAGAACCCTTCTGATAAGGTAAAATACAACTGTAAGAATAATTGCAACAAATGAACCGAGAGCAAGACCTACGGAAGCATCAGAGTTAGAGAAGGCATTAACAAAGCTCTCTCCTGAGAAGAAGCCACCTGAGTAAATCATACCGATAACGCAGCTTATGATAAGCATAACAACGGGAACTACAAGGTCACAAACCTTACCCTTGGGATTTGCTGTCATTTCCTCAACAGCCTGAATGGTACCGCTTGTGAAAAGGTCACCCTTTTCCTTTGCATTATCCTCGTGAGTCTTCATCTTGCCGAAATCAAGACCTGTGACAGCAAGGAAAATCATCATAATAATTGTAAGGAGTGCGTAGAAGTTATAGGGAATAGCCTGAATGAAAAGGCTGATACCGCTTTCTGCACCTGCACCTCTTGCAAAGCCTGCAACGGCAGCTGCCCAGGATGAAATGGGAGCGATGATGCAGACAGGAGCCGCAGTAGCATCAATAAGGTATGAAAGCTTCGCGCGGGAAACCTTCTGTGCATCTGTAACAGGGCGCATAACTGAGCCTACTGTAAGACAGTTGAAATAGTCATCAATGAAGATAAGGCAACCGAGAGCGACTGTAGCAAGCTGAGCGCCAACTCTTGACTTGATGTGAGAGGAAGCCCATCTGCCGAAGGCTGCAGAGCCGCCTGCCTTGTTCATCATAGCAACCAAAGCGCCTAAAAGAACAAGGAAGAGAAGAATACCCACATTGTAGGAATCAGCAATATTTGCAATAAAGCCATCACTTACAACGTGAACAAGAGTACCCTCGAAATTAAAGTTAGCGTAAATTGCACCGCCCACGATAATACCGATAACAAGTGAAGAGTAAACCTCTTTTGTGATCAGGGCAAGAACAATAGCAATAATGGGAGCAAGCAAAGCCCAGAAGGTTGCATACTGAGGAATTGTCTCACGAACCTTGTTGATAGCGATTTCAACATTTGTTTCGAAATCGGGGTCCGCCTCAAGATTGTCGGCATAGCTGTCAACATAAGCCTGTGCAGATTCGCCGTCTGACAAATCATATTCTGTTTCGCCTACTGTAACAACTGATCCTTCCTCGGTTGCACCGATTGTGAGAACAGAAGCATCAGTCTCCGCTGAAACTGCCACAACATCGGCATCCTCAGCAGTTGCAGAGCACAATGTTCCTAATGTGAATGTGAAAATGCACATAAGGAGCACCGCAAAAAATCTGCGTTGTCTTTTGTTTTTCATAGAAAACATCCTTTCATATTTACCTGTACGACAGTACCTTAGTATTGTATAGTATACATATAATTTTGTCAACTAATGATATTTTTTTAACGCTTTTGCTCATTTTGTGGCGAAGCAACACGAAAGGACGGGCTTCGCCTTATTTGACAATCCCCTTACCAGGTGGTATATTTTAGTTGTTACAAGTATATTTTTCAGGGAACGAGAGGGATTATTTTGGGCGAAAGATTTAAGAAAGCAATCGGTGTTGAAGGGAAGTTTTCTGATACTGTGCTTCCTATGATTCAGTATTGCTTTGCAAATATATTTATGGGTGGCGGCGGCTACATTATCAGTATGTATTTCACCGCATTCCTTACAAATGTTGTGGGAATTGAAATACGCTATGCTACCTTTATTGTAATGATTGCTACAATATGGGATGGTATAAATGATCCCATTATGGGTATAATCACAGACCGCACACGCTCAAAGCACGGCAGACACAGGCGTTACCTTCTCTGGGGTATACCCCTTGTTGCAATTTCCTATACAATGCTCTGGAATTCCTTCGGGCTTGACGGAAGCAAAAATCAGATTATGTGTGTTTTCTACTATGCCTTTGCATACATTCTCTACAAAACCGCATACACAATGATATGCGTACCCCACACTGCCATGCTTCCCACCCTTGCTCCCGAATACAACAAGCGCACACAATACACCTCGGTCAGCTACATTTTCAATTCTGCGGGTATGATTCCCTCATACATAATTCTTCTGATTTTACTGTCCGTTTTCGGCTCATCGGATGCCCTTTCCGCAGACAAATCAAGAATGCCCTTCTTCCTTACGGGTATTATCCTGTCCGTTGTATACTCTGTGGCAATTTTCGGCACCTTCAAAACTGTCAGGGAGCCCAGCTCTCTTAATGACAAGGTTCCCCCTCTCAATATCAGGTATGCCGTAAACGAATACCTGCAGGTGTTCCGCAACAAGTCCTTCAGGGATTACTTCACAATGAACTTTTTCTGGCAGATGGCAAGAAGCTTTTATTCCACCACTAATGTGTATTACATAACCTATCTTGCAAATCTGTACAGCTACTATCCCCTTTTCAACACCTTTGCAGGTGTGTTTGAATCCCTTGCATTCCCCCTCAACTATGCTCTCACAATGAAAAAGGGCAAAAGCAAATGCGGTGCAATTGTAACCCCCTTTATGATTATCGGTCTTGCTCTGGCTCTCTTTGTAAAGCCCGGCTCACCCTCAACCCCCTCCTCCACCATCACTCTTGTACTGATGATTTTAGGCGGTGCGGTACTGTATCCCTTCGGAATGAGCGGTCTGGGATTTGTGGGAAACAACGTTTTTCCCGACCTTACAGATGTAGATGAGCTTATCACCGGCAGACGCCGTGAGGGTGTTATAAGCACCTTTGACACTATGATAAAGCAAATTGTAGGCGGTGTTATGACCTATATTGTAGGTCTTGTGCTCAGCGGCTTCGGACTGCAGACAGGCACAAAGGGTGTATACATCCAACAGACAGACTCGGCTATTTTCGGCATAAGGCTTTGTGTGTCAATCCTTCCTATGATTTGTGCATTTATTGCATGGCGTATGCTTGGCAGATTCAAAATGACAAAGGATGACCACACAATGATTCGTGCGGCAATTGCCACAAAGAAAAAATACGGAAGCGTTCAGCTTACAGATTATGAAAAAGAACGCTGTGAGCTCATTTCAGGCTACAAGCTTGAGGACACCTGGCTCGGAAAGGCAAAGCGATCTGAGGAATGTTCTCCTCAGCCCCTTCTCAGGGATGCACAGGGCAATTATCTTATACTTAAAAACGAAATAGCGGAAGGAGAAAAATTAAATGGCTGAAATTAACTACAAGCAGACTCAACCCGATATGAACAAGGCTCTTGCAGTAAAAGGACTTCCCCGTGTGCTTTTCTATATAATTCAATGGACCTGGGGACTTCCCGTAAACATAGTCGGTGTAATTGCCTACCTTTTCTGCACCCGTATTCTGAAATACGAAAAGGGTAAATTCGGTAATGCCTTTATTGTTTATGTACCCTGGAATGCAGGCGGTCTCTCTATGGGACTTTTCATATTTATGAAGGCAAATCACGATAGCGAGAGATGGACCTACAACACACGTATTCACGAATACGGCCACACCTGGCAATGCCTTCTTTTGGGGCCTCTCTACTACCTTGTAATTGCAATCCCCTCGGTAATCTGGTGTAATGTTTTCGCTTCGTACAGGAAGAAAAACAACATTTCCTACTACAAGCTTTATTGCGAAGGCTGGGCAAATAACTGGGGACAGAAGGCAACAAAGATGAAAATGGATGCAGAGTAATAGGTGTAAAAAAGCCTAAGTGCGCAAAACATTAAACAGATAGGGTTCAACAGAAAAATTTCTGTTGAACCCTATTTTTACAGCTCCAGATTATCCTTATCTGCCAACCATATAAGGCTGCGCACATCCGCCGTAGCATCCTGAGGCGGATTTTCCTTCTGCACACGGGAATTTTCTCCGTTTGCGATTTTCACCCCGTTTATATGGATAATCTTTCTTTGCTTTTTCTGATACTGTTCCTTTTTCATAAACCCTCCCCCAAAAAATAAAGCAATTAAATGTGAATAAAAACCATTTAAGGTAATAATATTATCAACAAATATTTTCCGTTTATACTTGTTTTAAAAACTGTTGTCTGTTATACTGTATTATGTATGTTTATATTAAAAATTATTTGTTTTACAGGATGAATTGACTTATGAAAATAAAGATTAAACACGGCTTATCCCTTCTTTTGTGCCTTTTGTGTCTGTGGTCGGTTGTCTGCCTTCCCTCCTGCTCTCTTATTGAGGATGAAGCGGCAATGACTATAAACAATGTAGACATAAGTAATGATGTGTACACATATTTCCTTGACCTTGCGGTGGTGGAGCTGGGAATTGATGCACCCTTCAACGCTCTTAATGACAAGGCTTCTGCTCTTGCCTCCACCTACTTCAAGACAAATACCCTGGCACACAAGGAGAAAATCTCCCTTTCAACTGCCGAAAAGGCTTCTGTTTCCGAGGAGGTAAATGCCTACTGGAGTCTTTACGGAAAATATTACTCAAAAATCGGTGTCACAAAGGAAACTCTTACAAAGGTTTTCACTGCAGATGCCTACAGAGATGCACTTCTCATTCACTACTATTCCACAGGCGGTGCAGAGGAAATCCCCGTTTCCCGACTTTATGCGGAATTCCGTACCAAATACATTGTTTTTCAGGCAATTACAGGCTACCTTACCCGCACCAATGAAACGGGCGCTTCCGTAAGTATTCCTGAAAACGAAAAGGAAGCCCTTATACTTAAATTCCAGAATATGGCGGCTATGGTGAATGCTGGTGAGCAGGATATGGAGCAGGCGGCAGACTTCCTTTCCGAATCGGGATATCAGGGCTCTGTGCAGACAGTTATTCTCCACAAGGATGACACAAGCTATCCTGCAGGCTTTTTCAAAAAGGTTCAGGGACTTGAAGCCAGAAGAGCAAAGGTTATCGGTACAGAAAGCTTTATTTTCCTTGTGCTTCGCGGTGATGCAGATGTGAACAGCGACTATTTCCGCGAGAAAACCCCTGAAATGATTGAGAATATCGTAGGAAATGAAATTGATGCAAAAATAGAAGCCTCTCTCAAAGCAAAGACAGATATAAATTCATCTGCCGCAAGAGGCTATTTCTCCCTTATCAAAAACGGAAAAAGTGAGTGAGACTATGAACGAAGCTATTAAAAACATCATGACTCGACAGACTATCAGGGAATACACCTCTGAGGCTGTGTCCCCTGAGCTTTTGCAGGTGGTTCTTGATGCGGCAATCCGTGCCCCCAGCGGAAGAAATTCCCAGCCCTGCCACCTTCGTGTACTGAGTAACAGGGAAAAATTAGAGGAAATGAACAAGGATTTCAAGGATATTGTAGGCTGGGACACACCTGCTTATACAGGCTGGAATCTTCGCCCCGTATACCACAATGCGCCTACCTTCATTTTCATTTTTGCACCCACAAAGGATGGTATGTCGGGTGGGTTAATGGCTGAAAATATTGCACTTGCCGCCCACGCGGTGGGACTTGGCACTTGTATGATTGGCTCCTTAGGAGCTCTTTTCGACAATACTGAGGGTGCAAAAAAGTGGAAAGCCTTTCTTGAAATCCCTCAGGATTGGGAGTTTATTTTAGGCATAACAATCGGCTATCCCAACGAAAAACCACCCTTCAAGGAAAGAGAAGACGGACACATTAAATTTATTGATTAATTAAACGGAACTGATTTTATGAAATATTTTGCAGACAGTTATGATGTTGCGGTAATCGGTGCAGGTCACGCAGGAATCGAAGCGGCTCTCGCAAGTGCCCGATTAGGCGCAAAAACAGTTATTTTTACAGTCAATCTTGACTGGATAGGAAATATGGCTTGTAACCCCTCCATCGGCGGCACATCAAAGGGACACCTTGTCCGTGAGATTGATGCCTTAGGCGGAGAAATGGGAAAAGCCGCAGACAAAACGCTTATCCAGAGCCGTATATTGAATTTAGGAAAGGGCCCTGCGGTGCACTCCTTACGGGCACAGATTGACAGAAGAGATTACACCCAATATATGAAGCACACTCTCGAAAACACCGAGGGGCTTGATATGAAGCAGGCAGAGATTATATCTCTCAAGAAAAATCAGGATGATTTATGGGAGCTTGAAACCCGACTTGAGGCTGTATACACCGCAAAATGTGTGGTTATTGCTACGGGCACCTTCCTCAAGGGAAAGGTTTTTGTAGGAGATGTTTCCTACGAAAGCGGCCCTGACGGAATGTTCCCCTCAAATGCACTTTCCGACTCTCTTTGCGACCTTGAGCTTCCCCTTCGCCGCTTCAAAACGGGCACACCGCCCCGCGTAAACAGAAACAGTGTGAATTTTGAAGGACTTGAGGAGCAGCCGGGTGATGAAGAAATTACACCCTTCTCCTTTGAAACCCCTGACGGAGTCCTTGAAAACAAGGCTATTTGCCATATAACCTACACAAATGCAGTCACAAAGAAGGTTATTCTTGATAATCTGCACCGTTCCCCCCTTTATTCGGGCGAAATTGAGGGTGTAGGCCCCCGCTACTGTCCCAGTATTGAGGATAAGATTATCCGATTTGCAGAAAAGGGCAGACATCAGGTTTTCATTGAGCCCTGCGGTCTTGACACAGAGGAGTTATATCTGCAAGGACTTTCCTCCTCGCTTCCCGAGGATGTGCAGCTTAAAATACTTAAGAGCATCAAGGGCCTTGAAAATGTCAGCGTAATGAGAACTGCCTATGCAATTGAATATGATTGTGTAGATCCCCTCGCCCTTAAATCCACTCTTGAATTTGTGGCGCAGCCCCGACTTTTCGGAGCAGGACAATTCAACGGCTCCTCGGGATATGAGGAAGCCGCCGCACAAGGACTTGTTGCAGGTATCAATGCGGCACACATCGTTCTGGGCAGAGAGCCCTTCACCCTTGACAGAAGCTCATCATACATAGGAACACTTATTGATGACCTTGTTACAAAGGGATGCCGCGATCCCTACAGAATGATGACCTCCCGAAGTGAATACAGACTCATTCTCCGTGAGGACAATGCAGACCTGCGGCTTACGGAGATAGGCTATAAATTAGGACTTATCAGTCAGGAGCGCTTTGACAGGCTTCAGCAAAAAAAGGAGCTTATAGAAAAAGAAACTGAAAGAGCTTCCCGAACAACCATTCCTCCCTCAGAGGAGCTGAGTGAGGTTCTCGTTAAGGCGGGAACGGCGCCCACGGTTACGGGCTGTCGACTTTCGGAGCTTATAAAAAGACCTCAGCTTTCCTACAAGCTTTTAACGCCCTTTGACAAAAAAAGGCCCGACCTGCCCAAAGAGGTTTTTGAGCAGGTGGAAATAAACCTGAAATACGAGGGCTACATAAAAAGGCAGTTGGCTCAGGTGGCAGAGCAGAAGCGGCTTGAGGAAAAACGAATCCCTCAGGACATTGACTATGACAAGGTACTTAATCTGCGCCTTGAAGCAAACGAAAAGCTGAAAAAAATCCGACCTGAAACAATCGGACAGGCATCAAGAATAAGCGGTGTTTCCCCTGCGGATATATCCGTTCTTCTCATATATCTGAAAAAATAAAGGAGACTCAATATGATACCAAGAAACGAACATCCAAACCCGAATTTTTACAGAAACGACTATGTAATCCTTAACGGTGAGTGGGATTTTGAATTTGATTTCGGAAACAGCGGAATTGACCGTAAAATGTACGAAGAGAACACAAGCTTTTCAAAGAAAATTACTGTTCCCTTCTGCCCTGAAAGTCCTCTTTCGGGAATCGGCTACAAGGACTTTATTCCTGCCGTATGGTACAAGAGAACTGTCAACATCACAAAGGAGCAGCTTGAAGGCAAGGTAATTATAGTTTTTGGTGCAGTTGATTTCCATAGCCGTGTCTATGTGAACGGACAGCTTGCCACAGAGCATTTCGGCGGCTACACATCATTCAGAGCGGATGCTACACCCTTCCTCAGAGAGGGCGAAAACACAATTACAGTATATGCAGAGGATGACACAAGAGGCGCTTTACAGGCAAGAGGAAAACAGAGTGAGCTTTACCAGTCACACGATTGCGACTACACAAGGACAACGGGTATCTGGCAGACAGTTTATATGGAGTTCCACCCTGCAAGCTACATTAAAAATGTAAAATACTATCCCGACATCAATCTGGGCACACTTACAATACACGCAGAGGTTGAGGGCAGCGGCTCCTTCGGCGCAGAGGCATTCTGGGAAGGAAAAAGTGTGGGCTCTGCACAGACCTGCGCTCTCGGACAGACAGTAACCCTTACAATCAACCTTACTGAAAAGCATCTCTGGGAGGTTGGAAAAGGCGGACTTTACTCGCTTAAGCTTTACTTCGGTGATGATATTGTTTCAAGCTTTTTCGGTCTTCGTGAGGTAAAGCTTTGCGATGGCGTATGCAAGATAAACGACAAGCCGGTTTTCCAGCGCCTTATTCTTGATCAGGGCTTCTATCCTGACGGAATTTACACCGCCCCCACCGCAGAGGCACTTAAGAATGACATTATCCTTTCAATGAAGGCGGGCTTCAACGGAGCAAGACTTCATCAGAAGATTTTCGAGCCGCTTTTCCTTCACTACTGTGATGAATTAGGCTACATTGTATGGGGTGAGCACGGCAACTGGGGACTTGACTGGACAAGCTTTGAGTCCTTAAGATATTTCCTTCTTGAAGTTGAGGAGGAAATCGAAAGAGATTTCAACCACCCCTCACTTATCGGCTGGTGTCCCTACAACGAAACCTGGAATCTCCGCGGCAGAGAGCAGGACAACGATACTCTCAGAATCGTTTACCGCACGGTAAAGGCTCTTGACAAAACACGCCCCTGCATTGACACAAGCGGAAACTTCCATGTAGAAACCGATATTTTCGATGTTCACGACTATGAGCAGGATTACAAGCTCTTTAAGGAGAATTACGACAAGCTCTTTAAGGAAAATAAGCTTTACGACCGCTTCTCCGACAGACAGGTATGGAAGGGTGAGCCCGTATTTATGAGTGAATACGGCGGAATCCGTGTAGACATTTCTCTGGGTGATGAAAATGACAGAGAGCTTTCCTGGGGCTACGGAAATGCGGCAAAATCTCTTGAGGAATTTTATGAGAGATATGACGGTCTTACCACCGCTCTCATTGACAATCCCCGTATGATGGGCTTCTGCTACACTCAGCTTACTGATGTGGAGCAAGAGCTTAACGGAATTTACCGCTTTGACAGAACAGAGAAATTCGATTCTGAAATTCTTTATAAAATCAACACTAAAAAAGCGGCTATTGAGGAATAATATTTACAGATTACATTATAATTGAGGTGAAACGCTATGCATATTACAGATGATATCATCTATCTTGGTGTAAACGACCACCATATTGATTTATTTGAGGGACAGTACATTGTCCCTAACGGTATGGCTTACAACTCCTACGGTGTTATCGATGAAAAAATCGCAATTATGGACACTGTGGATATCGGCTTTTCCGAGGAATGGCTGGGAAATATCAAAAATGCCTTGGGTGACAGAAAGCCCGATTACCTTGTTGTACAGCACATGGAGCCCGACCATTCTGCAAGTATCGTTAAATTTACCAAAGCCTATCCCGAAGCAAAAATTGTCGGCTCCCAGAGAGCCTTCCGTATAATGAAGAATTTCTTCGGTACGGATTTCCCCGAAAATCAGATTGTTGTAAACGAGGGCGACACCCTTAATCTGGGCAGACACACTCTTACCTTTGTAACGGCACCTATGGTGCATTGGCCCGAGGTTATCGTAACCTATGATAATCTTGACAAGGTGCTTTTCTCCGCAGACGGCTTCGGCAAATTCGGAGCACTTGACACAGAAGAGGACTGGGCTTGCGAGGCAAGGCGCAACTATTTCGGCATCGTAGGTAAATACGGTGCACAGGTGCAGGCTCTCCTGAAAAAGGCGGCAGCTCTTGACATTCAGATTATTGCACCCCTACACGGCCCCGTGCTCACGGAAAATCTCGACTATTACATTAACCTCTATGACCTCTGGTCAAGCTACAAGCCCGAGGAGGAGGGTGTGGTAATTGCCTACACATCTATTTACGGAAACACAAAAAAGGCTGCAGAGCTTCTCAGGGACAAGCTTGAGAAAAAAGGTGTAAAGGTTGCCTTCAATGACCTTGCCCGTTGCGATATGGCAGAGGCGGTAGAGGATGCCTTCCGCTACAACAAGCTCATTCTTGCCACCACAACCTACAACGCAGACATATTCCCCTTTATGAGGGAATTTATAAACCACCTTACAGAGCGCAATTACAGTAACCGTACTGTGGGATTCATTGAAAACGGAAGCTGGGCTCCTCAAGCCACAAAGGTTATGAAGGCTATGCTTGAGAAATCCAAGGATATTACCTATACCGAAAACAATGTTTCCATTAATTCTGCACTCAACCAGGCAAGTCTTGCTCAGCTTGAGAGCCTTGCAGAGGAGCTTTAATATGATTAATGAAACGTCTCTTGACACCCTTTGCTCTGCTCTGGCAGGGGCTATGGGAATTGAAGCACCCCAATGTGCCGCAGATCCCAATTCCCTTGTTGCAGAGTATGTGAGCAAGGCATTTAACGGAGAGGGCGCAGACAGAATTTTTATGTATAACCCCGATGCTATCGGTCAATGGATATACGAAAAATATCCTCAGCTTCTTGCAGAGGCTATAGAGCAAACAGAGCTCAGGGTACCCTTCTGCACAGTAATGCCCTCTGTGACTCCCGTGTGCTTCGGTACAATGTATACGGGCGCACAACCCTCTGTTCACGGAATACAGAAATACGAAAAGCCCGTAATCGCTATTGACACCATATTTGATGCGCTTATCCGTGCAGGTAAAAGACCTGTGATTATTGCACAGGAAAATTGCAGTCTTGCAAAAATATACCTTGAAAAGGATATGGATTATTTTATCTATAACACCATAGAGGAAATCAATGCAAAGGCAGTGCAGGTTATTATGGAGGATAAGTACGATTTCGTTGTGGTATACAACGGGAATTATGACAGTACAATGCACAAATGCGGTCCTGAAAGCGTAAGAGCTCTGGCAGAGCTTCGTGCAAATTCCCGTACCTTTGGTATTTTCAGCGAGCTTATCAAAAAATACTGGAAGCACCACAATACACTTGTTGGCTTCTCAATGGACCACGGCTGTCACGAAATTGATGATGAATGCGGCTCACACGGACTTGATATGCCCGAGGATCTGAACATTGTTCATCTTTATAAGGCATACCCTAAAAAGTAAGAAAAGGAGAATTACGATGGACAAATTTTTTATAAAGGCTTTTGAAAATATGACCGATGCCGACAGAGAAAGCTTTTACAAAACTGTTTTTATGAGTGACCGCTCCGAATATGCGGCAAAGCTTCGCCTTGAATATTACAAAACCCAATTCAAGACAATGGGTGAAAATGTTACAATCGGAGCAAATGTAAAAATAGTTAATCCTCAATGGATCAGCCTGGGAAACAATGTTCAGATTTCCGACAACTGCACTCTTATTGCAAGAGGCGAGCCCGGAATCACTCTTGGAGATAATGTAAGGCTTCAGGACAGAGTTTACCTGGACACAGAGAGGAGCACCGAAGGCTACATCAGAGTTGATGAAGGTGTTTACATAGGCACAGGCACTACCCTTTTCGGTCACAGAGGACTTGAAATCGGCGCTCACACCCTTCTTGCGCAGAACATTACCCTCACTCCCTATTCACACATTTTCGACAACCCCAACGATATCATTTACAGTCAGGGCGGTCATTGTAAGAAGGTTACAATCGGCAGAGACTGTTATCTTGGTATGGGTGTGGATGTTATGTACTCGGGCGATATCGGAGAAGGCTCCATTGTAGGCGCAGGCTCCGTTGTGGTAAAGCCCATTCCCCCATATTCCGTAGCCGTTGGCAATCCTGCAAGGGTTATAAAGGAAAGAAAATAAGCTTTTCTGCTTATAAAAAACAAAAAACCGAAAATCATTATCGGATTTTCGGTTTTTTATTTTTTCCCTTTTATCAGGAAGTTTTCCTGTATCAATTCCTCCTGATTTATGGTAGTGTATTAACGGCAGAAAAACTGCCGAAACGAAATAAACAAAGGAGTGTTTTCCGATGAAGAAAATTATTAAACTGATTGCACTTATCCTTGCACTTACTCTTATAGGCATTGCCTTCACAAGCTGTCTCAAGGGAGAAAAGGGCGCAGGTCTCACAGATACACACAATGATACATACGAGTCTGATGAGACAGATACTGAAGAAGATGAAGAAGCTGCTCTTGATGAAATAGACCTTCAGATTATGCTGCACGATGTAGAAAGCAACCCCGACCATATGAAGGTGTATGACCTGCTTCCCCCTGCCAACACAAAGGCAAAGGTCAAGAAGCCCTATAACGGCACCTGCCACCTTTACGCAGGCGGTAACCAGTGTTCTCTCGGTGCTTTTTCCGTTTTCTACACCTTTACGGAATATGCAAGTGAAGCCGCAGTAAACCCCTTTGAGTTTTTCGGAAAGCTTACCAAAACCGATATGATTGAAAAAGTCGACTGTCCGAAAAGCTATTCATTCGACTACACATCTGCCAATCTATATGACAATTATCATATCAACTCGTCTGTTGTAGGACTTGCCGACAGAAAGTACCCTTACACCCGTCAGGGCTGCGATGATTTCCTCAGAGATATGTTCCTTATCGGTTCTATGAATCAGGGAACACAAGGACTGGAAAAAGAATTTCTCGATGTTTACAGAAGCGCCGAAGCAGAAAACGCCAAATTTCTTCACTATTCAAAAGAGGATGACTGCTACTATGCTTATATTATTCTCGACGGAAGTGAATCAAACTCTGTTGCATTTGCCGTGTATTTCAAAAACAACGACACAGATAACATAACCTCTGTGGAATTCCAGCTTCTTGAGATGCAATATTCCGCAGGTGTAGGCGCAGGCTATTCACTCAGCTACGAGCTGAGTGCGGTATCTGAGGATACACAGATACTTTCCCTCATCACCTCTGCAGAATTGCTTCTTACAGGTAAATCTCCCTGCCTCAAAAAAGCCACGGAGGGCAGCCTTCTCGGTACAAAATTCACACTTGATGAGGAATACAAGGTAGGCAAATACACCGCCAATATCAGCAGGGCATCCTATGCCGGCATCGGATTCAATCATCCGGACAAAACCCTTATAGGCTCTGCCAACAACTCTGCACATCTCATAACCTACAAAATTTCAAAGTAAATTTCGTTCACTTTTTTACCAATCCCCTTATTGCTACGATAAGGGGATTGTGTTAGAATTTATAATATATATGGTTATTAAAACACAAGGGAGATAATGCTATATGAAATACGTAAACCCTCAGATAAACCCTACAAACATCGAAATTTTAGATAAGCTTTTCCGCTTGGCTTTGGACTCTGACATTGGTGTTGACACCACAAACGACAGGGCACATTATCGCAAGGCTTTGAGAACAGCTTTAATCACCAAGACAATTGAATCTTTTTTGAAAGAGCCTTTTGCTCTGGCTTATTTTCAAGAGATTTTTGTTTATATTGATAACCCGAACACACCTGTAAGAAAAGCTTCTGAACATATCAAAGACCAGATATACAAATTCCTGGATGATGGTGATGTTATAAGGAAACTACAACCTTATAACAATATGACCAAATACCCTCTTTATTCTATTTTCTTCGGCTACCTGCTTGTAACCGGTGCAGACAACAAAAAAATCAGGGAGTGTATCAGCTACTGCCTTGAAAATCTCGGAATCCGTTGTGACGAAACGGAGCTGGAAGCCTTATCTGACCTTAAGGTTATTTACGATGAGAACGGCTATTTCGAGGAAGGCGCTCTTACAACCTTCATAAAGCTTCTTTGCGAGGTTGGCAGACGCGACAAGCAGAAGCCCGTCCGTATAGAAGCCCTTAAAAAGTGTCTTGAAGATTGTTTAAGAGATATTAACAGAAAACAGAGCCTTATTGATAACACCCAGAAATACATCTACAATAACATAAAGAGCTTTATTCCCAGATCTATTTCAAATGTCAGCGATGCCCGTATACACAATATTTTTGTAAAAACCGGCTTCAGACTCGGGGAAAATAATGCAGATGCCCCTCTTAAGGGAATCGGCACAAACGGACAAATCTTCCGCGGAACCCTCACGGGAACAACCGGTATGGGAAAGAGCATTTATTCCCAGATGAGTACAAGCTGTCTTCTCAGAAGATATGAGGACAATGAGAAAATCCGTGAGGAGCTGGACAGATTTTCTGCGGCAGAGGAGCTTCCTGAGGATATGCTTGTAATCAGCATCCCTGCCAGAATGTTCTCAAAGGCATATAACTCCGACATCAGAAAGAGCTGGGTATCGGATAACAGCAGTCTTGAGCAATTGTTCTTCAACTTCATCTGGAATCCCATAAGCGGCTTCAATCCTTATACCTCTGAAAACTTAGATGGTACAGGTAGCAACCGCTTCATCGAAGATGATAATATGACTCTTCTTTGTGAGGACACCATATATGACTTTGTACGTCAGGAGCTTCTGAAGAAAGCAAAAAAAGGAAAGCTTCTTCTCATTCTTGACGGCTTTGATGAAATTGTGGTCGGAGATATGAGGGATCGATACCTGAGACTCGTAAACAAATTCAGAGAAACCTATGACAACGGTGCACACATCTTCCTCATAACAAGGCCCCTTTCCGATGCGGCACAAAAGGCTGTTTCCGGTTCCATTGACTCACATTCCGATTACAGTATAAATCCCCTGGATACCGAAAAGAAGAAGGAGCTTCTTGACAACTGGATAAACAACAGAATCCTTCCGGATGCCTCATCCCGTGAGTATATCGTGGACAAAATCACCAACAACAAATATTACAAGGAGTATTCCGATAACCCCTATATGTTCTCCATTCTTTGTCTTGGACCCAACTCCGGAAAGAGCATACTCAAAATATCCGAGGATCTGTTCAACTTCCTTTACAACAGACTTGATTCCTCCTTAAAGACCTTTAAGCCTGAAAATCCGGCTGAAAAGGTGCTTCTGTATAATGTTCTTAACAGATTAAAGACCTCCGTTATGCGAGTTGCATACGAATCCGTAGTCCGTGAATGTCCTGCTATTTCCCTTTACGACATCACTCTTTCCGAGGAAGATGGCGGACTTGATGACACCGACAAACTGAAATCCGATAATGAGCTCAACAGAATTTTCCGCAACATTCTTACAACCCAGGCAGGACTTATTGTCCCTGCAAACAACGAGGATAACCTCTATCAGTTCATTAACGATCAGCTTCGATATTACCTTGCAGCACGATATGTAAAGGAAAATTATGCCGATCACCCTGAATTAATGAACGATGTAAAGGATTTTGACAGGTACAGTGACTTCTTTGTTCCTCTCTTCTGTCAATTCGGCAGAAGAAGCGAGGATTACAGGGTTACATTACCCCTTACAGAGGCTTTTATTGTGTCTGATCTGAAGCCTGAAAAGAAAGCCGAAATCGCTTATGACCTTATTACGGCACAATACTACAACACAATACTCAACCTGTCGGAATACGACCGCTTCGTTCTCCCCAAGGCTACACTTATCGGCTCAACAATGCTCAAAGCCGTTCTTGCCGATGAAAGCCTTACCGACAGAGAGATTAACGAGATCAAAGCATCTCCCTTATTTAAGAATTTCCATATTAACCCCAAATTTATTTAAACCGGTTAAAGCTTTTCCGAGCCGCCTTTCGGCGGTGTTTCGGGAAGCTTTTGCCTTCGATAGGATGAATAATAATGAGTATTTCAACAAAAGATTATTGTCAGAACCTTATAGATCAGTACGGAAAAATTTACCTTGACAGCAGTGACACAAGAAGCTTTGATTTGTCTAAGCTTTTCTATCCGCTGGACATTACCACCGACTCCGGTGAAAAGAACGGAAAGCTTATGTCGGAAAAAGAGGGCTCCAGAATACTTGCCCTTGCAAATGCAGGACACGGAAAAACCACACTGCTCAGGCGTATTGCCATATATTATGCGAAGAAGCTTCTTCAAGAGGAATTAAATGACTCAGACACAGAAATCGCAGAGAAATACGGTCTTCACGGTGATTACATCCCCTGTTATATAGTTCTTCGCCAGCACTCTCTGGCTAACAGATCCCTTGCCTTCCGCGAGCTTGTAAGGCACTCTGTATCAACCATTTGCTCCCCCGGAAGAACACTCGTTTTCGGTATGCAGGATGAAGTAAGGAGCTGGATTGCCAAAAAAAGAGAGGAAGGCAGATTTATTTATCTCATTGACGGACTCGATGAGCTTGATGATAACAAAAGGGAAGGCTTTATCGCTTCCCTGGAGGCGCTTTTAAACGACAAGGAAACACCCGAAGCCTCTGCCCCGATTATTCTCACATCCAGAACTGCAGGACTTACACAAAAACTGAAATCCCGTGATACTACATCTGCTGATATCTTTGATTCTCTTGGCTTTGACATAAGAATAATCCGTGAGCTTAAGGGAGATTCCATTGAAGACTATGCCAGAAAATGGATAATTGAAACACAGCCGAAATTCCGACAAGAGGCTATGCTCAACGGTCTTAATGCAATTCTTACACAGAGCCGCTTCGGTTTTCTTCGGGAGTTTATGAACACACCGCTGGAGCTTATGCTTATTCTCAGTCAGCTTACAAACGGAACTCTTTCTACAAGCAGATGGCAGATTTTTCACGATATGTTCCGTTTCAATCTCACTAATCGTTTTCCGCCCGAGGTTAAGGACATATACTTCAGCGATGCACTTACCATTCTCGGTTACATAGCCTATTGGCTTCAGGAAAGAGGTGTTCAGCTTGATTTCCCCGAAAGCATCATTGATGAAAAAGCTTCTGTATTTATGCAGCTTTCCTATAAAACAGGACTTTTCAAAAGCACCGATGACATTAAGTTCTTTCTGCGGGAAATAGCTGCCAACACAAATATTATTACGGAATACACCCTTGATAAAAAAACATATTTTGCTTTCCCCATACGCGCATATCAGGAATTCCTCACGGCTTATGCCTGCTGTCACTTCACACTCAAGCCTCATTTCACAAAGGCTGAGCCCATCTTATTGCTGACAACGGAAAACGATACGGGAATGTGCCCTGCTATGAATAATCAGTGGACTGACATTCTTTTGTTTGTTCTTGCAGAATTGGACAGAACAAACACGGCGTTGCACAGACAGCTTATTGACAAGCTGGCAGAAATGTGCCTTGATAGCAAAAACATTCCCATTTTAACAAGACTTTTCGAGGGTGAAACAAGCTTTTTGCTTTCGGATATTCAACGGATATGCGAAACACACTTTGTCAAATTCTTTGAAAACACCTTTTCTCCCAAGGGCGCTCTGATGACTGCTATGGTAACCTACGCCTCAGATCTGACTCTGTACGCGCTCGGAAATCTGTATCACAGAAAGGACTGCTCTCAGGATTATTTCCATGCCTTTGCCGAGGCAAATATAACGCTGGCAAGATTAACGGGAGTATCTCCTTATTCCACCGCGGAAGCAATTGCCCTTGAAAGCACTCAAAATGAGGATGAGGAAAAACAAAACCTGGCACTGGCTTGCTATATCGTAAATATGTCAAGCCTGAGAAAATATGAGCCCCGCAGCTACACCCCCTCAGAGAGCTTTCTTGAAAAGCTTGAGACAGTATGCCCTGAGCGCTCACAGAATGTCCTTGAAATACTGCGCAATCTGAACTGACAATACACACAAAAAGCCGAAAAACCCCGTGAGTTTTCGGCTTTTTTGATTTTCTGCGACCTTTTCGGTTTTTTCTGATTTTCTTTTTTTAGCTTTTCCTTCGCTTTTTTCGACTATCGGAAGCTCCTTGTTTCGACTTTTTTCTATATTTTTGTTTTTTCCCTTGTACGCACTCCTTTTCCCCTTACAAACGAATTTTTTTATGTTATTGTAGTATCAACGGGAAAAATCCCGTAACACAGATTAAGGAGGCAATTCTATGGAAATTGCAAATTACATATCTCAGAACGGATACAGACACTTTTACCATAACATTTTAGATGATAACCAGAAGAAAGCCTACGATACAATCCTTCAGGGACTACTTTCATACGAAAATGAAATCAAGTGTGAGAATTGCAGTTCAAAGCATATTTCTCTTATATATCATTCTCTTGTCTACGACATTCCCGAGCTTTTCTTTGTAGACCGCTTCAGATATTCTCACAATGACAGAGATATGACTCTGATCTTCTACCCCGAATACAGTCTTCCAAAGGAGAAAACCCTTCAGTATCTGCAGAAATTAGATGAGGAGTATTCACCCTTTATTGAAAGGCTTCGCACCTTTTCTGACCTCGAAAAGGAGAAGGCTATTCACGATTTGCTTTCATCCTTCGTGGAGTATGACCTTAAATTCCACAAGGAGCTTCCCTACGAGGCAATCGGCGCGCTTCTTCACAAAAAGGCTGTTTGCGCAGGAATCTCAAAGGGCTTCAAATATCTTGCAGACAGACTTGACCTTCCTTGTGTGGTAGCAACCGGAAAGACCAAAAACGCAGGGCCTAACAGTCCCGGCCACGCCTGGAATATTGTACAAATTGACGGTCACTTCTTCCACGTGGATGCAACCTTTGATATTACAATCTCCAACTGCGATACAATCCGTTATGATTACTTCAATCTCTCGGATGATGAAATGCACAAGGACAGAAATTTCCGGTATCGCTTCCCGATATGCAATTCCTATATGAATTTCTATAAGCTTCTTGGCTTATATTTTGCCAACAAGGCACAGCTTCTTGATTACATCAGATCCGGTTGCAGGCAGGCAAGGAAGTTCACCTTCAAGCTTCCTGATATCAGGGAGAAGGAAAGGGTAAGCGAATATATCGGCAACCTTTTCTCCGAAAACTATCCTTATAAGGCTATGGGCTGTAAAACCCTTTCGCGTTCCTTTAACGAGGAGCATATGGTATTTGAATTCTGTCTTCAATAAAAGAAACGGGGTGAGAAGCACAAGCTTCTCACCCTGTTTCATCTTCATTTATATGTCCGTAAGGCTTTTGGGTACGCCCCCATCCTCACGGGAAGCATCTGCCCTGTAAACAGTCATATGACCTATCATAGAATCAAATATAGAGGTACAGGCAAGGCTGGGCTCCTCACCTCTTACGAATTTCACGAAATCAGCCGCAAGTCTGCCGTCTCCGCCGCCGTGACCGCCGTAAGCACCTACCATATCACCAACAATGTTAAGGTCTACCTCCTCCACATCGCACTCCTCATTGTGTGCATCGGGAGAGGGATTTATTTTCTTTACAGTATATTTTGAGCTTTCAAAATCACCGCAAATTTCACCCTTAGTGCCGATAATATGTATTTTACGAAGGGATGTAGCAGAGCCTCCCACCATATTGTGAGTGCCGGTTGCACCTGACCGGAAATTCACAAGCACGCTCTGGTGATCAACCACATCATTGTCGCATTTATAAATACAACGGGCATAGGGTGAATCGCTTTTCATAAGAGCAATTTTGTCCTCAATTGCAGGATTGTCAATATGCTCAAGCTTATCCCACACATAAAAAGCCCATCTGTCCGGATGGTCAATATAAAGTCTCTTCGTAGAGTATACACAGCTATCTACAAGGGGACAATCCTTCATACATACAGTTCCCGCATTTTCGGGAGCGTTTTCGGGCTTAAATTGATATTTTCCACCGAAGGAAGATACCTGCACGGGCTTTGTTTCGCTCATCATCCACATCATCAGGTCGATATCGTGACAGCACTTTGCAAGAAGCATTGTTGTGTGGCACTTTTCGGAGTTCGCCCATTTTCCCCTTACATAGGATGTGGAAAGGTGGTGGTAGGATACATGCTCCGTTGTCTGGATATTGATAATATCACCGATTTCCCCTGCCGCAATACGCTCCTTTATACTGTAATAGAAGGGAGTGTATCGCAAAACGTGGCATATCATAACCTTTGAGTTGTTCTTCTTGGCGCAGTCACGAAGCAGAAGCGCCTCCTGCTCGTTTACGGCAAAGGGCTTTTCAAGAAGCATATCATAGCCGCATTCAAGAAGGGGTATGGCAGTTTCAATATGCTGCTCATCCATAGTGCCGTTGATAACGGCATCTGCAAGTCTGCCCCTTGATGCAAGCTCCGCCGCATCCTCAAAGCACATATCATCACCGAAGCCGTAAAGCTCCTGTGCCTTCCTTCTCCTTACAGGATTCGGATCGGCAACACCCACAATTTTCAGCATATCGGGATGAGTCAATGCAAGCTCACTGTATACCATAGCACGGTGTCCCGCACCGACTATAATAGCAGTAACCGGTTTCATTGGCATAAAAAAACCTCCAGCAAAATATATACAATTTTATATTACCAAATATACATAAATTTTTCAATACAGCATCCGGTATAAAAACCTTATTTTTCCATATAATTTTTCATATAAGAGGTTGCATTGATTATTAATTGTAAACTTTTTTATTTTGTAGGTGTTTTTTGGGAAAAACACTTGATTTTTCCGCAAAAATTGGTATGATATAGGTATGCTTTTAGCACTCGCAACAAAAGAGTGCTAAACAATTTATATTCTTATATCTTCACAGGAGGTATTTTTATGACACTCAGACCATTAGGCGACAGAGTCGTTCTTAAATTCTGTCAGGCAGAGGAAGTTACAAAAAGCGGACTTATTCTCACAGGCGCTTCACAGGAGAAGCCCGAAACCGCAGAAATTATTGCAGTAGGCCCCGGCGGTCTTGTTGACGGCAAGGAGGTTACTATGGAGGTTAAGGTTGGCGACAAGGTTATCCTCAGCAAATACTCAGGCACAGAGGTCAAGATTGATGGCGAAACTTTCGTTATTGTTCGCCAGAGTGACATTCTTGCTATTGCAGAATAATTATCGGAGGTTTTTATAATGGCAAAACAGATTATTTACGGCGAGGATGCCCGCAAGGCACTCCAGGCAGGTATTGACAAGCTCAGCAACACAGTAAAAATTACCTTAGGCCCCAAGGGCAGAAATGTTGTACTCGACAAAAAGTACGGTGCTCCCCTCATCACAAATGACGGCGTTACAATCGCAAAGGACATCGAGCTTGAGGATGCATTCGAGAATATGGGCGCACAGCTGGTAAAAGAGGTTGCTACAAAGACAAATGATGTAGCAGGTGACGGCACCACAACCGCAACACTCCTTGCTCAGGCTCTTGTTCGTGAGGGTATGAAAAATGTTGTTGCAGGTGCAAATCCCGTTGTTCTCAAAAAGGGAATCAAAGCTGCGGTAGCAAAGGTTGTTGAGGCAGTACAGAACAACTCCAAGCCCGTTGAAAGCTCAGAGGATATTGCAAGAATTGCAACTGTTTCCTCTGCTGATGAAAACGTAGGCAGACTTATTGCAGATGCTATGGAAAAGGTTACCTCAAACGGTGTTATCACAGTCGAGGAAAGCCAGACAGCAGAAACAATCTGCGATGTTGTTGAGGGTATGCAGTTTGACAGAGGATATATCTCTCCCTATATGGTTACTGACACAGACAAAATGGAAGCAGTTATTGATGATCCCCTCATTCTCATAACCGACAAGAAAATTTCCAATTTCCACGAGATTCTTCCCGTTATTGAGAAGATTATTCAGACAATGCCCGGCAAGAAGCTTGTTATTATTGCTGAGGATGTTGATGGTGATGCTCTTGCAAATATTCTTGTAAACAAGCTTCGCGGCGCTTTCACCTGCGTTGCAGTAAAGGCTCCCGGCTTCGGCGACAGAAGAAAAGAAATGCTTCGCGACATCGCAATCCTTACAGGCGGCGAGGTTATCACAGAGGAGCTCGGTCTTGACCTTAAGGAGACAACACCCTTCCAGTTAGGTAGTGCTCACCAGATCAAGATTTCAAAGGAAACAACAGTTATCGTTGATGGTGCCGGTGATGAAACTGCTCTTCAGAACAGAATCGAGCAGATAAAGGCACAGATCGCTTCTACAAAGTCCGATTTCGACAGAGAAAAGCTTCAGGAAAGACTTGCAGCCCTTGCAGGCGGTGTAGCAGTTATCAAGGTTGGTGCGGCTACAGAAACAGAAATGAAGGAAATGAAGCTTCGTATAGATGATGCCCTTGCAGCAACAAAGGCAGCTATCGAGGAAGGCTATGTTGCAGGTGGCGGTGTTGCCCTTCTCAATGCCATCCCCGCTCTTGATGAATTCATTCTCACTCTCACAGATGCTGATGAAATCACAGGTGCAAAGATTGTCCGCAAGGCTATCGAGGAGCCTGTTCGCCAGATTGCAGCAAACGCAGGTCTTGAGGGCTCCGTTATCATTGATGGTATTCTTCGTGCAGGTAAGGTTGGCTACGGCTACAACTTCGCAACAGATGAATACACAGATATGGCTCAGGCAGGTATTCTCGATCCCACAAAGGTTACCCGTTCTGCACTCCAGAACGCTTCCTCTGTGGCAGCAATGGTACTCACAACAGAGAGCCTTGTAGCAGATAAGCCCGATCCCGCAGCAGATGCAGCGGCAGCAGGTGCAGCAGCAATGGCAGCAGCTCAGGGCGGCGGAATGTATTAATTCCCACACAAACAAAAGCATTAATCCGCATAAAAACATCCACGGAACAGATCAAATCTGCTCCGTGGATTCTTTTTGTTCGGTTATACAACCAAAGGAATGGTATATAGAACTGTCCCTTGTCCTACCTATCTGCTTATTCGGTTATTTCAGCCTCTGCCTTAAAGGGCATATACGAATAATATCCGTCATCACAACTTACAAAGTCAACACAATAAATCAACCCAGAATAATCATTCAAACGAAGTCTGAAACAATATATACCACTATCAAAGAGAAGATACGCAAGATTTTTGTCGCCGCTCAGGTGGTCATCCCAGGCATCCTGAAGATAAGCCTTTGCCTCATCCTCGTTCAATCTCTCTTTGTTTTCAGGCATATCCGGATGCGCCTCACGATACTCGCAGCAATCTATTGTAAAATCATCAGGAGAATACCTATAAGAGGACAAAACATCTCCCGCACTCAACAAATAATATGTATCATTTTTAAGTCCGACTAATACATCTGCATCCCCTTTTTTTGAGAATGAAAACAAGCTTACATCATCACATTTTCCATAGGGAAACACCGCAGAAAGGTCAACCTCCCATTTACACATAGTGTTAACTATGGGAAAAACGGTTTTCTGAACTGTATACTCTATACCGTTTACAACCCAAACCGAACCAGAACATTTCACTGAAACAACAGCAAAATTATTTTCATCATATGGGGGGATTTCGTTTTTGAATATGCTGACTGTCTCCATTTCGCTGGTATCGGTTGAAGGCTTCTCGTTTTTATCCGGATTTTCCGGTAAAAGCACAATCAGCAAAACAACAATAGCAACAATTACACAACCCCATATCACTTTATAACCTTTTTTCATAATGTCACCTCAATTACTACAATAAAATAGAGTTGTATCAATGGGCGAACCGCATTAATAAACTGTCCAATCCATGCATTTCTGTAGGTTGTGGGATTGCCAAATGGCGAAATGCGAACAATTCGCCATTTGGACTAAAAATTATTTGTCAATCACAAGGTGTCTGCTGATTGAAGCATCTTAATAAACGGAAAACAAATAGTAAAAAGAATCGCACTTATTACCGAAATAAGAATTAAAGCAACAGAGGTACTAAGTAATTTTAAAATTACAATTAGTGCAAATATTACAATAAACGATGGTGCGATATATTTTGAAGTCGCAATTTTATCCGTTTTTTTCTTTTTCCATCTTTTATATAAAAGCATAACACAGAAAGCAATTACCGTTGAAATGAGTATTAAACATACGAAAGACACGGCATAATCTGTGGGTTTCTCACCAATGAGAAAAACTGAAATAACAACAAAAGAAAGTGCAGCCGGTAATGCACCCCTACTTAAATAGTGCCTTGATTTATGAATATCAATATCTTTCTTTGAGACAACTAAAAAATATAATAACACCTGAATAAGGCAAATAATCCCGACAAGAACCACGCATACATCAGGGATTTCTTTTAACCAAAACGCAAATACGGCGAAACCAATTTGATATAATAGCACAGTTATCATAATCACAAAAAAAGATTTTTTTATTTCATTTCTTGTATTCATTCCGGCCAACCCCCTTTCGCTTTTTCTTTCATTTTGTAAAAAGCCCGGTCCAAATTTGTAGTTACTGCATATCCGATTACAGCACCAAAAACCACCCCACTAATTGTCCCTGCACCAGGTGTTAACGGGATACCGTTTGAGCCTTTAATGTAAACAGAATTGTCATTTGAACTATAAACTATTTGTCCGCCACATAACCATTCCCTGATTGCTCAGTCTCGTAAAGAATCATAGTTTGATTGGTCTAATCGGTATTTTATAATACAAGTATAAAAGGCAATAAAAGTAAGGGATAGCAAAAGCACAGCAAGTTCTGCAGTATATAAAAAGTTCTTTTCCTCTAACAATCGATGGATATATATGCCTAAACCACCACACGGTAACAAAAATATTGCAGCAACCCTTTTATTGCTCTTGTATTTTTCAGGTTTTGAAAAAAGCAAATCCAAAACAAGAATAACAACTCCGGAAATAATGCACAAAACAGCTAATACGGCAATGAATTTCACAGGTGTTTTTCCAATACGCAATGAAACAATCATAATTCCGTGAAAAGACTCGTATAAACCAAATATCCCATTGTATAAATCTTTTTTCATTTCAAGATTATGAGAAAAAGAGATACAAATATAGAAACAGCTTGCTATTAATGTAAAAACAAAAGAAACAATTAAGTGAACGGTGTTATCTTTAGCAAACCCTAAAAATAGAATATCTATAAAAATAATTATAAGGAACATTTTTGATACGGGATTACCAAAGAGCTTTTTCATTTGTTGAATGGCATTACTCATTAAGTCACCTTCTTTTTCAACTCGTTTATGCTTAATTCACAAAATGGTTGCAGAAGACAGAGAACTGTCCCCTGTGCCATCCTTTTTACAATGGATTATTCCAAAATATTTCATATTAATATCGTGATATAATGATACAATGGAATTACCTGAAAATTCAAGAAACTTACAAAATAATAATCACCAAAAATTACTCTCTTTTTTTGTGCAAGAAAAAGCTACAGTTGCGTGCTACCTCCTTTCGAAAGGAGGGG